>CANGOY010000006.1 GCA_947455585.1 Comamonadaceae bacterium | reverse complement strand
GTCGCCGCATTTGGGTTCTTGGGAAATTGGTGCGCAAGCGATTGCCGAAAAGTTTGGTCCTACGCATGGTCCGATGGTGGCGCTCTTTCGCCCCGCACGAAAAGCGTGGTTAGAGCCCTTGGTGGCTAACGCTCGCACGCGCCCTTATTTAGACTCCGCGCCCACATCGCTGGCTGGTGTGCGTACCCTCATTCGCACTTTGCGCAACGGCGGTTACACCGCCATCTTGCCCGACCAAGTGCCGCCATTGGGGCAGGGTGTGTGGGCCCCGTTCTTTGGTCGAGATGTGTACACCATGACTTTGTTGGCCAAATTGGCACAACAAACTGGCGCGCAGGTTATCTTGACCTGGTGCGAGCGCTTGCCTGCAGGCCAAGGTTTTTGCATGCACATGCGTCCCTTTGACGCGCCTGAAATGAAAGACACCACGGCGTTACCCGAGGCGGCTGCCGCTGCGGTGAACCGTGGTGTGGAGGCCATGGTGCGCCATGCACCCGGCCAATACCTGTGGGGCTACGCGCGCGACAAACAGCCGCGTGCTGAGGGCTAAGCCATGTTCAGCAAGTTGGGCTTGTTACTGCTGAGGGTTTTGGGTTATCTGCCCTTGTCGTGGTTGCGTGCTTTAGGCGCAGGCTTAGGCGCCTTGCTGTTGGTGGTCATCCCCTCGCGTCGCCGTGTGGTGCAAACCAATTTGCGTGTGTGCTTCCCGCATTTGAGCGATGAGGAACGTGATGCGCTCACGCTCCAAACCTTTGTGTATTTCGCGCAAGCATGGCTGGACCGCAGTTGGCTTTGGCACCGCAGTGCGGCCTGCATCCAATCACGCGTGCAGTTGTCGGGCGATGTAGTCGCTTTGTCCGATGCCACGCCCACGGTGTTGTTCGCGCCGCATTTCATGGGCTTGGATGTCGGGTGGACGGCGCTCACCATGAGCTTGCCTTTGCACTTCACCACCATCTTCACGCCGCAGTCCAATGCGGCTGTGGATGCGTGGGTCGCCAAGGGGCGTCAACGGTTTGGCAACGTGCGCTTGTTTCGCCGCGAGGATGGTGTCAAGCCCATCGTTGCCGCTTTGCGTCAAAACGAATTGCTTTACTTGTTGCCTGACATGAACTTTGGTCCGAGTGAATCCATTTTTGTGCCGTTTTACGGTGAGCAAGCTGCCACGGTGCCGTCTCTCTCTCGCTTTGCCAAACTGGGGCGAGCCCAAGTGATGCCCGTCATCACGCGCATGACGGATACAGGCTACGAGGTGGTGGTGCATTCGGCTTGGAATGACTTTCCAACAGACGATGCCGAGGCCGATACGGCCACCATGAACCAGCGCTTAGAGGTGTTCATCAACACCATGCCCGCTCAATATTTTTGGGTGCACAAGCGCTTCAAAACACGCCCACCGGGCGCGCCAGAGCTTTACTAATCCAGCTTCTTGATGCGCCTTACGCGTTAAGGTAAAGCGCTCAGTTCAATTAAGGGTGCATCCACTTGTACAAGGTGGCGGCCACTTCATCCACACCTTGTTTCTTCAGTGCAGAGAATAAGCGCACTTCTCCGCCGCCTGCTTGCAGCTTGGTGATTTGCAAGGCTTTTGCACCATCGGTTTTGTTGAGCTTGTCAGCTTTGGTGAGCAGCACCAAAAACTTCATGCCTTCTGCCACGCGTGGGCGAATCACGTCCAACAAAATTTCGTCCAACTCTGTCAGGCCGTGGCGTGGGTCACACATCAGCACCACCGCGCGCAGGTTGGGGCGGGTGAGCAAATAGTTGGCCATCACTTGTTGCCAACGAATCTTGTCTTGCTTGGGTACGGCCGCGTAGCCGTAGCCAGGCAAGTCGGCCAGTACAGCGTCGGTTTTGCCTTGGCGGCCCATCGCAAACAAGTTGATGTGTTGGGTGCGGCCTGGTGTTTTGGATGCATAGGCCAAGCGCTTTTGTTGCGTCAGCACGTTGATGCAGGTTGATTTGCCAGCGTTTGAGCGGCCAACAAAAGCAATTTCTGGCAGGTCGTAGGTCGGCAGGTGGTGCAGTTGGGCGGCGGTGGTCAAAAACCGCGCGGTGTGCAGCCATCCCATGGCGTATTTGGCTTGGTCGGCGGGGCTTAAGAGCTCGAATGCGGCTTTGGCAGCAGCACGCTCGGCTTCGCGTTGGGCTTCAAATTCAGCGTTCAAGACCGCGATTTCGGGCACCTCGGGGTTGTCAATAGGGGCTTGGGTGTCGTGTGGGTCAGGCTGGTTCATACGGCATTGTAGAATCACCGCAGTTTTTCGACGTCTTTGAGACACATTAACCAAAGAACACTTATGAAGCTGATTGCCTCTTTGCTCCTCGCTGCCGCCTTGGTAGCCCCCGCCCTTTCTAACGCTGCTGAGCCAGCAGCCCCTGTCGCCAAGGCCGACTTGGCCAAAGGTGAAGCCACTTACAACGCAGTTTGCGCAGCCTGCCATGGTGCAGACGGTAACTCTGGCTCACCCGCCTACCCTAAGCTGGCCCAACAGCACCCAGACTACTTGGTCAAGCAATTGCAAGAGTTCAAATCTGGCAAACGCGCCAACGCCATCATGATGGGCATGGCTGCAGGTTTGTCTGATGCCGACATGAAGAACGTCGCCGCTTGGGTGGGTTCTAAAACATCAGCTGCTAACTTCGCCAAAGAAAAAGACTTGGTGGTGTTGGGTGAGCGCATTTACCGCGGTGGCATTGCTGACCGTCAAATCGCTGCTTGCGCAGGCTGCCACACACCCACGGGCGCGGGCATTCCTTCGCAATACCCACGCTTGGCAGGTCAGCACGCCGACTACGCTGTGGCGCAGTTGACAGCTTTCCGTGACGGCGTTCGCAAGAACAGCATCCAAATGGCGGGTGTAGCTGCCAAGATGAATGACCGCGAAATCAAAGCGGTGTCTGATTACATCGCTGGTTTGCGTTAATTCAGAGTTTTTAAACGCTCCTGAAAAGCTGGCCTAGAGCCAGCTTTTTTGTTTGTGGCACAAGGTCTTTTGATAAGGTGCGTGAGGCTTTGTTGACTTTGCCTCACAATGCGAAAACTTTTTAATTCAAAGGAAGTCCTCGTGCGCTTCAACCAATTTTCGAAAAGCAGTGACTCAGGTTTTGTCCACAACCTGAGTCATGAGATAACACCCCAATCCGTGTACACCCAGCGTCGCGACTGGCTCAAGCACATGGCCGCAGGTGCCGCGGGTCTGTCGATGGCTGCTTGGGCCTCGCGGGATGCCTTGGCCCAAATGCCCAGTGAGGCTGTGCTGCGCCCAGGTAAGTTGGCCCCATTGACGGGCGCAGTGAGCCGCGTGAGTGGTGCCAACACGATGGAAAAAATCACCACCTACGCTGACGCCAGTAGCTACAACAACTTTTACGAATTTGGCACGGACAAATCAGACCCTGCCAAATACGCCCACACCTTGCAAGCTAAACCGTGGACGGTCGAAGTTGAAGGCCTTGTGAAAAAACCGGGTCGCTTCGACCTCGACGACTTGCTCAAACTCAGCCCCATGGAAGAGCGTATTTACCGTTTGCGCTGCGTGGAGGGCTGGTCGATGGTGGTGCCCTGGGTTGGCTATTCGCTGGCCGAGCTCATCAAACGCGTGGAGCCTTTGGGCAGCGCCAAATATGTAGAGTTCATCACCCAAGCCGACCCCAAAACCATGCCCGGTGTGCGCTCGCGTGTGCTGGATTGGCCTTACGTTGAAGGCCTGCGCATGGACGAGGCCATGCACCCGCTCACGCTCTTGAGCTTTGGCATGTATGGCGAAGTGTTACCCAACCAAAACGGTGCGCCTGTGCGCTTGGTGGTGCCTTGGAAATACGGTTTCAAGAGCGCCAAAAGTTTGGTGAAGATTCGCTTTGTTGAAAAGCAGCCTGTCAACTCATGGGGCCGCTCAGCGCCGCAAGAGTACGGCTTTTATTCCAACGTGAACCCCAATGTGAGCCACCCGCGTTGGAGTCAAGCCACCGAGCGTCGCATTGGCGAAGACGGCTTGTTTGCCAAGAAACGCAAGACCTTGATGTTCAACGGCTATGAGGCGCAAGTGGGCCAGCTTTACGCCGGCATGGACCTGAGCAAGTTTTATTGAGGTGAACGCCGCTTTGCGCCAAGCCCTACAGCACCGCAGTGCCAAGCCTGCGCTGTGGCTGTTGTGCATGTTGCCGTTTGCGTGGCTCGTGTGGGGTGTAGCCAACGACGCCTTAGGCGCCAACCCCGCTGAGTATTTGATACGCGCCACAGGGGATTGGACGCTGCGCATGTTGTGCGTGACGCTGGCTGTGAGCCCGTTGCGTGTGATGTTGGGGCTGCCAGAGCTGGCAAAGCTGCGACGCATGCTTGGCTTGTTTACCTACTTCTACGTCGTGCTGCATTTGCTGTGCTACAGCTGGCTCGACATGGGGTTTGAGTGGGGTGATATTGCTACCGATATTGCGAAGCGCCCATTTATCTTGGTGGGTTTTAGCGCCTTTGTGTTGCTCACACCTTTGGCGTTGACTTCATTCAACCGCGCCATTCGGTGGCTAGGGGCTAAGCATTGGCAGTGGTTGCACCGCCTTGTGTATGTGGTGGCTGTGCTGGCCGTGTTGCACTTCTTTTGGATGCGGGCGGGGAAGAGCAACTTTGCTGAGGTGTTTTTGTATGCCTCAGTGTTGTTTGTTTTGCTTGTTTGGCGTGTTGTCCACTCTTCTTTGTGGCGTCGTTTGATTAGCTCGGGTGGTTTCACGCGCTGATGTGGCTACGGGCGTACGGCCCCTTCCTCATGCTGACGATTTTTGTCTTAGCGAAACGCCTCACGCTTTGTATCCCTTGTGCCATTTACGCAGCACAGTAGTTAGCTCAAAGAGTTTGACCTACCGTGTGAATCACTCCGAAGCCACGGCGAGCAGTCAGCGCCTGACTTGGCGACATTCGTCGCGCAGCGATGGGAGCCATGGTAGGTGCTGGCTGGTCGTCGTGGCGGAGCGAAACAGCCGACACGAAGCCACAACACAGCAAACCAGAAGAAGCGTGTCAGTGAAACACACCAAGCAAGAAAAAACTTAACGAACCAACGACTCACAAGCCATCTGGTCCGCCACCGTCTCGCGACGACGAATCACATGCGCCTGGGTTCCGTCCACCAAAATCTCAGCTGCACGTCCACGCGTGTTGTAGTTGCTAGACATCGCCACGCAATACGCACCGGTCGATAACACGGCCAACAAATCGCCCGACTGCACCGTCAGTTGACGGTCACGGCCCAACCAGTCACCGCTTTCGCACACGGGGCCGACCACGTCGTACGTCACAGTCTCGCCGGCACGCGCTGACACGGGCACGATTTGATGGAAGGCTTCGTACATCGCAGGGCGAGGCAAGTCGTTCATGGCTGCGTCGACGATGCAAAAGTTCTTTTGCTCGCCTGGCTTCAAGTACAACACCTCGGTCAAGCACACGCCTGCGTTGCCGACGAGTGAGCGACCGGGTTCAATCATCAGCTGGCGTTGACCGTAGCCACGTGCGTCGAGCTTGGCTAGCAATTGCGCCCACAACTCATCCGCAGCAGGCGGCGTGTCGTCGTTGTAGTTGATGCCCAAGCCGCCGCCAAAGTCGATGTGGTGAATGGCAATGCCTGCGGCCTCAATGGCTTGCACGAGGTCGAGTACACGGTCCATGGCGTCTAGGTAGGGCGTGGACTCTGTGATTTGCGAACCAATATGGCAGTCGATGCCCGTCACTTGAAGCCCAGGCAGGCTGGCGGCGCGTTGGTAGGTGGCCAAGGCGCGTTCGTGCGCCACGCCAAACTTGTTGCCTTTGAGTCCAGTGGAAATATAGGGGTGGGTTTTGGCGTCCACGTTGGGGTTGACACGAATGCTGATGGGCGCGCGCTTGCCCATGCTGATGCCCACGTCGCTCAACACTTCAAGTTCGGCTTCGCTCTCGACGTTGAAGCACGCAATGCCCGCCTCCAAAGCCTTGCGCATTTCGGCGCGTGTTTTGCCTACGCCAGAGAAGATGACTTTCGACACATCGCCGCCCGCCGCGATGACGCGGTCAAGTTCACCGCCCGACACGATGTCAAAGCCGCAGCCTGCTTGGGCAAATACTTGCAACACGGCGAGTGACGAGTTGGCTTTCATGGCGTAGCAAATGCGTGCGTTGCGGCCTGCAAAGCCGCGTTGGTAAGCCGCAAGTGCGCTGAGCATGGCGGCTTTCGAATATACAAACAGCGGCGTGCCGTGTGCGTGCGCGAGGTCGGACAGCTTGACGCCTTCCAAATACAAATCGTTGTTGTGTGTGGCCACAAAGGGCGCACCGGCAAGCGTGGTGTGTGTCATCAGACGGTTCTTAAAAGTTAACGGCCAGTCGCGGCAGAGGCTGCACCTGATGCCGGTGTTGCCGCAGGTGCGGCTGTGTTGCCTGGCAATTGGCGGCGCACGATATCGGGTAGCTTGGCACGTTGTTGAAATTCAGGGTCATTGGGCATGTACAAATTGCCTTTTTGGCCGCACGCTGTGAGCGCAGCCGTCATGCACACCACAGAGGCCACACACACACGAAGGCTGGCGCCCCTGACTAAAATCTTTTGTTCAATACCCATGGTGCAAATTGTAATGACCGATATCGAATTCTTAGACCGCGCAGAACTTCTGCTCAAAGCCGTTGAATTGGCCTGCGACCGCATCAACGACGACGGCGAGGCCGACATCGACAACCAGCGCGTGGGCGGCATGATCACGCTCACGTTTGAGAACAAAAGCCAAATCATCATCAACTTGCAAAAGCCCCTGCACGAGGTGTGGTTGGCGGCTCGCTCAGGCGGCTATCACTTCAAGTTTGACGGTGCGCAATGGGCTGACACCAAAGGCCAAGGCGAATTCTTTGAGCGCCTCAGCCAAGACGCCAGCACCCAAACGGGGTTGGCGCTGGCCTTTCACGCTTAACTTCAGCATGTCACAAAGAAACAAGGGCGCTATCAGCGCCCTTGTTTTTAGTTCTTGAACAAATCGAGAATCTTTTTCTTCTCGTCGTTGGCGGGCAGTTGCTCGCTGGTGTTTCCAGCGCCAGAGCCACCGCCTGAACGGCCATCCATGCCTAGACTGCCCACGCCACCGCCTCGACTGAATTCGGTATAGGCCCAGTCACCGCCTTCGTGGCTCAGGCCAGCGGGAGGCACGGGTTCTGCCACAGGTACGTTTTGCAAAGCGTGTTGCATGTAGCTGATCCACACGGGCAAGCTCAAGCCGCCACCGGTTTCGCGGTCGCCCAGCTTGCGTGGTGTGTCGTAACCAATCCAAGTGACCGCCGTCAGCGTGGGCTGATAGCCAGCAAACCAAGCGTCCATCGAGTCGTTGGTGGTGCCGGTTTTGCCGTAGATGTCAGGGCGCTTCAAGGTGGCTTGTGCGCGAGCTGCCGTGCCTGAGCGGGTAACTTCTTGCAGCAAGCTCGTCATCACGAAGGCGTTGCGCGCGTCGATGGCGCGGGCTGATTCGTCCAATGGCTGCGGTGTGAACTCCGACAAGGTCTTGCCCATTTGGTCCGTCACCTTGGTGATGAGGAACGGGTTCACGCGATAGCCGCCGTTGGCAAATACCGAGTAGCCCGCTGCCATTTGCATGGGTGTGACCGAGCCAGCACCCAGCGCCATGGTCAGGTAGGGTGGGTGCTTTTCGGCATCAAAACCAAACTGGGCAATCCAGTCTTGCGCGTTTTGTGCGCCCACGGCTTGCAGCACGCGAATCGAAATCATGTTTTTCGATTTGGCTAAACCTTTGCGCAAAGTCATGGGGCCTTCAAACGTGCCATCGTAGTTTTTGGGTTCCCACGGTTGGCCGCCTGTGACGCTGGCATCAAAGAACAATGGCGAGTCGTTCACCACGGTCATGGGGGTGAAGCCTTTTTCCAACGCAGCGGAATAAATGAAAGGCTTGAAGCTCGAGCCCGGTTGACGCCAAGCCTGGGTCACGTGGTTGAACTTGTTTTTGTTGAAGTCAAAGCCACCCACCAGCGCATGAATGGCGCCGTCGCGTGGGTCGATGGACACAAACGCGCCTTCCACTTCGGGCAGTTGGGTAATTTCCCAGCCGCCTTTGGCTGTTTTGGTGATGCGCACCAGCGCGCCTGGGCGTAGTTTGATGTTGGGGGCTGCTTTGTCAGACAAGCCAGATTGCACAGGCTGCAGGCCCTCGCCTGTGATTTCCAATACTTCGCTGTTTTGGCGAACCACGCGTACTTTCTTGGGCGTGGCATCGAGCACCACAGCGGCTAATAAGTCGCCTTTGTCGCCTTGCTCAATCAGGGCGTCGTCAATTGCGTCTTCTAGCTCGGACGGCTTTGTGGGCAAGTTGATGAAGCGCTCTGGCCCACGGTAGTGTTGGCGGCGCTCAAAGTCCATGATGCCGCGACGCAGCGCAAAGTAGGCCGCTTGTTGGTCGCTGGCGCGCACGGTGGTGTACACGTTCAAGCCGCGCGTGTAGATGTCGGGACCATATTGCGCAAACATCAGCTGACGGGCCATTTCGGCCACGTAGTCGGCGTGCGTGTTGAGGCTGCTGGTGGCCGTGCGAATCTTCAATTCTTCTTGCTTGGCTTCGGCGGCTTGCTCTTTGGTGATGAAGCCGTTTTCTTCCATGCGCTCAATGATGTAGAGCTGTCGCGCGCGGGCACGCTTTGGGTTGGCAATGGGGTTGTATGCGGACGGTGCTTTGGGCAGGCCCGCCAACATGGCCGCTTCGGCAATGCTGATGTTTTTCAGCGGCTTGCCAAAGTAGGCCTCAGACGCCGCTGCAAAACCATAAGCGCGGTTGCCCAAATAAATTTGGTTCAGATAGATTTCAAAAATCTGGTCTTTGCTGAGCATGTGCTCGAGCTTGCTGGTCAACAAGATTTCATAAATCTTGCGGGTGAACGTTTTCTCTGAGGACAGGTACACGTTACGCGCCACCTGCATGGTGATGGTGGAGGCACCTTGGCTCTTGGCGCGGCCCAAGTTGGCCAAGCTGGCGCGTAGCAGACCGATGTAGTCCACGCCACCGTGTTGGTAGAAGCGCGAATCTTCAATGGCCAACACCGCGTCTTTCATCACCTTGGGGATGTCTTTGAAAGGTGTGAGGTTACGGCGCTCTTCGCCAAACTCGCCAATTTGCGTGCCTTCGACTGAATACACCCGCATCGATAGCTTAGGGCGGTAGTCTGCCAAGTCGGAAATGTCGGGCAGTTGGGGATAGGCCATGGCCAGCGCCACGGCGACCAGCAGGCCCACGACCAGAGCGCCAGCAGCTGCAATACCGAAGGCCCACAGCAAAACATGACTCAGCAAAGAGCGGGGCGCTGCGGGAGCAGCGGCGTGTTCTTTCGAACCTTCGGGGGTGTGGTTTGTCGCCATAAGTGGTCCGTATTATAAAAACCGCGCTGCCATTACAAAAGTCCCGAGTCAAACACCGCCGCAAGCGTTTGTCAACGCGTTGAAATGCAAAACATCCTTCCCCTTTACAAAAGGATGTGTTTCATGCGTTGGACCTCATGGTTGCCCCGTTCCCGAACGCGCCGCCTCAGCGTGGTGGGGCTGGATATTGGCCCTGATATCTGTAGCTTGGTGGTGCTCAGTGGCTTGCCCAGTCAGCCCGACAGCGTGTGTTGCGCTGAGCGCTTGGCGCTGCCCGAGGGTTTGGTGGCGCATGGCGAGGTGTTGCAGTCGGCTGCTTTGGGGCAATGGCTGCGAACTTATTTGGCGACGGGCGACTACCAGCCCGAAGTGGCCTACATCGGGTTAGACAGCGCCTGTGTGTCGAACCACCTGGTCACGTTGGCCGCGGGGCTGTCGCCAGACGATGTGGCGTTTCAGCTGCAGGCCGAGGTGCAGTCGGTGTTGCCCGAATACGTGGGCGAGGTGTGCATCGACTACGTCATCGACACCGAGCCCGCACCTGCTGGCGAACAAGGCTATTTGGTGCAAGCCGCGCCGCGTCCCCGAGTGGAGGCCTTGCAGCGTGTGGCCCAACTGGCTGGCTTGAAAGCCTTAGCCGTCGAGCCGCGCCATGATGCTGCCCATCGCACGCAACTGAATGATGCCTTGGCGGCCTTGCCTCAAGCCAGCGTGGCTTTGGCCTTGCAGTGCGACGAAGCGTTTGGTTTGGCCTTGCGTGCTTGGCATGACGAGGGGGCCAACTTTTTGCCGCACCGCGAAGACGCGCAGCATGTGTTGCGCCGCGCTTGGCTGCTGGGTGTTGCGGTCTGTGTCATGGGCGGGGCATTTTTAGCAGCCGGCTTCGCCATGGTGATGGCGTCTGCCGCAGACACCCAATACCAAAAGTTAGGCGATGCGGGGGCTGCTGCTCGCGCGTTTGATGCGGCGCAAAAAGCACATGCACAAGCCAAGGCTGCTGACGAGCGCCGCACAGCGCAAGCCCGATGGCTCACAGCACGTCAAGACCTGCAAGCGCAAAGCTTGCAGTGGAGCCATGTTCTTAGTCATGCTGCACAAGGCGTATGGGTGGGCAGCGTTAAGCAGCAAGGCACGCGCTGGACGGTGCAGGGTGAAGCGTTGTCGGCTACCCATGCGCAGCAGTTGGTCAAGCAGCTCAAAGCGCCCGAGCTACCGCAGTTGCAAGTGACGCCCGCGGTCTCCACCACGGGCTTGCCCGTGTGGCAGTTCCGCATCGAGGCTGATTTGAAAGTGTGGGTGTGATGAAGTGGTCGAGCATGTCCGTGGCGTCTGTGCAGCAGTTGGATTGGCGTCAACCTTGGGGCTGGCCCCGTGCGTTTCAAAACGCATCGTGCAAGCCAGCGACACCTTTGGTCAAACGCTGGGCGTGCGCTTGGGTGGTATAGGCCAAGGCGGCGCGCAGACGGTGTGGGGTACGACCAACACCAATGTGATGGCCAATGCCAACCCCACCGCGCAGCAAGCCACCAGCTTCAACATCGCCGACAAGGCCCTCGACACCACGGGCAGCTTTGTGAACTTGCCCGCCGCTAGCCTCAACGGTTTTGCGTCTGCTAGCTTTGCAGTGCCTATCTTCAACTCGGCCAAGAACCGTTTCTCAACTTGGAACTGTCAGCTTTGGAGGCCGATGGCAAAGGTAAGGTTGTGTCCAGCCCGCGCGTGGTGACGGCTGACCAAGCCAAAGCCGTGATTGAGCAAGGCACCGAGCTGCCCTACCAAGTGGCGGCTGCCAGCGGCGCATCCACTTTGGCGTTTCGCAAAGCCAACCTCAAGCTCGAGGTCGCGCCGCAAATTACGCCTGAGGGAGGCATCGTGCTTGACTTGGATATTTCTAAAGACAACGTGGGTCAAATCACTCCCGCGGGTTTTGCCATCGACACCAAGCACGTCAAGACCCAAGTGCTGGTGGAAAACGGCGGCACGGTCATGATTGGCGGCATTTACGAGACTAGCGAACAAGAGGACGAGTACAAAGTTCCGTTCTTCGGTGACATCCCCGTGCTGGGCTATTTGTTCAAAAACCGCCGCACCGCCCAAGCCAAGCAAGAGTTGCTGGTCTTCATAACGCCTAAAATGCTCGATCACAGTGCCGTTGCACGTTAAGAAAGCATATGTTGTTGGTTTTGGTGGGTCTGCCGGGTTCCGGTAAAACGACTGTTGGGCGTCAATTGGCGCGACGTCTTCACCTCCCCTTTGTTGATTCGGATCACGCGATTGAGAACCGCTTGGGTTGCTCGGTGCGCGAATATTTCGAACGCGAAGGGGAAGACCGCTTTCGCGATCTCGAATCTGAAGTCTTGGCCGACTTGTGCCAAAACCACCAAGGCGTGTTGTCCACCGGCGGCGGCTCGGTGTTGCGCCCCATCAACCGCGAACGCCTGCGCCAACACGGCCAAGTGTTTTATTTGCGCTCCAGCCCCGAAGAGGTGTTTCGCCGTTTGCGCAACGACCAAAATCGCCCCTTGCTGCAAGTGGCCGATCCGCAAGCGCGTTTGCGCGAGCTGCTTGAAGTGCGTGACCCGCTTTACAGCGAAACCGCGCACTACGTCATTGAAACAGGCCGCCCGAATGTGGCAGGCTTGGTTAACATGATCGTGTCGCAGCTCGAACTTGCTGGGCATATCAAGCCCGTCTCTCCTCCCGCGCCTGCCAACCGCCCACGCGTGTCGCCCCCACACAGAATCTGAGCCATGTCGAACACACCACACCTCGAACGCGTTGCCATTGACTTGGGCGAA
Source organism: Comamonadaceae bacterium (assembly GCA_947455585.1). Classification (GTDB taxonomy): domain Bacteria; phylum Pseudomonadota; class Gammaproteobacteria; order Burkholderiales; family Burkholderiaceae_C; genus Limnohabitans. The sequence continues at coordinate 9,033 of CANGOY010000006.1, read as the reverse complement.
CGCAGTTACAGCATCTTGATTGGCGAGCAGTTGCTTGACGCCTCAAGCACGTGGACCGATTTACCCAAGGCCTCGGCGGCCCTCATCGTGACCAACGACACCGTGGGCCCCATCTATGCCGAGCGTTTGCAAGCCGCCCTCGCGCCGCTTTACAAACACGTGCACACCGTGGCCCTGCCCGACGGCGAGAGCCACAAAGATTGGCAAACGCTGAATCTGATTTTTGACGAGCTGCTGGGCAAAGGCGCTGACCGCAAAACCGTGCTGTTCGCTTTGGGCGGCGGCGTGGTGGGTGACATGACCGGCTTTGCCGCTGCTTGCTACATGCGCGGCGTGCCTTTTGTGCAGGTGCCCACCACTTTGCTGGCGCAGGTCGATTCATCGGTGGGTGGCAAGACCGCCATCAACCACCCCATCGGCAAAAACATGATTGGCGCGTTCTATCAACCGCAACGCGTGGTGTGCGACCTCGACACACTGCAAACCTTGCCCCAGCGCGAGATGAGCGCGGGCTTGGCCGAAGTCATCAAATACGGCCCCATCGCCGACATGCAGTTTTTGGATTGGATTGACACCCACCTCGACGCGCTCTTGGCGCGTGACCCGAAAGCCTTGGCACACGCTGTGAAGCGCAGTTGCGAAATCAAAGCATGGGTGGTGGGCCAAGACGAGCGCGAAGGCGGCATCCGCGCCATCCTGAATTTCGGTCACACCTTTGGCCACGCGATTGAAGCGGGCTTGGGCTTTGGCGAATGGTTGCACGGCGAAGCCGTGGGCTGCGGCATGGTCATGGCCTCGCACCTGTCGCAACGTTTGGGTTTGGTGGATGAGGCGTTTGTCTCTCGCTTCACCGCGCTTGTTGAGCGCGCAGGCTTGCCCATCGTCGGCCCCAAGCTGGGCGCGGACGTTTACCTACACCACATGCGCGTGGACAAAAAAGCCGAAGCCGGTGAAATCAAATTTGTGCTCATCGACAAACCAGGCACCGCCATCGTGCGCGGCGCGCCCGATGCTTTGGTGGCGCAAGTCATCGACGACTGTTGTGCCCAATGACGCAACTCGCGCCCTACGCCTGTCAGCCTGAACAATCCCGTGGCCGCCGCCACGCAGAACCCCAACTTCCCGCCCACGCCTCCAGTGTGCGCAACCCGCATCAGCGCGACCGCGACCGCATTGTTCACTCCACAGCCTTCAGGCGCTTGGTCTACAAAACACAAGTCTTCTTGAACCACGAAGGCGATTTGTTTCGCACGCGCATGACGCATTCGTTGGAGGTGGCGCAACTGGGCCGTTCCATCGCGCGTGCTTTGAACTTAAATGAAGACTTGGTGGAAGCCATCGCCTTGGCGCACGACCTAGGCCACACGCCATTCGGCCACGCCGGCCAAGACGCGTTGAACGAATGCATGGCCCCTTATGGCGGCTTCGAGCACAACCTGCAAAGCCTGCGTGTGGTGGACGAACTCGAAGAACGCTACCCCGCATTCAACGGCCTCAACCTGAGCTTTGAAACCCGCGAAGGCATCTTGAAGCACTGCGCGCGCCGCAATGCAGAGCTCATCAACGCGCAAGAGCCGAACGGCATTGCCGCTCGTTTTTTGAACGGCACACAGCCCAGCCTTGAAGCGCAGCTGTGCAACTTGGCCGATGCCATTGCCTACAACGCACACGACATTGACGATGGTGTTCGCTCTGGCTTGCTCACGCTCGAACAGTTGCAAGACGTGTCGCTGTTTGCCCGCTACCACGCGCAAACCTTGGCCGAGTACCCAAGCCTCCAAGGTCGCCGCGTGCTGTACGAAACCATCCGCCGCATGTTGAGCGACCAGGTGTATGACGTCATCAACGCCACACGCGCAGCGCTGCAACAACACGCGCCTGCCAGCGCAGACGAAGCGCGTCAGTGCCCAGCGCTGCTGCAGTTCAGCGCGGCGATGTACGTAGAGTCGAAAGCGCTCAAGTCGTTTTTGTTCCGCAACTTGTACCGTCACCCGCAAGTGATGCAAACCACCGATGGCGCACGCGCCATGGTGCAAGAGCTGTTCGCCGTCTACTTGGCCAAGCCCCAAGAAATGCCCGCTGCTTATGCTCAGCGCAGTGATGTGCCGCGTGCCGTGGCCGACTACTTGTCTGGCATGACCGACCGTTTTGCCACGCGTGAGCACGCCAGACTGACCGCATGACTGACTTAGAAAAAATCGCCATCGAAGACACGCAAAAGTGGTTGCTAGAAGCCGTGGTGGGCTTGAACCTTTGCCCCTTCGCCAAAGCGGTGGTGGTCAAAGACATGGTTCGCTACCGCGTGTGCGCATCTGCCAAACCCGCCGACGTGCTGGCCATGCTGCGCGAAGAGTTGCAACACTTGGCCGAGGCCGACCCAGACCAGCTAGACACCACGCTGCTGATTGCGCCCAACGCCTTGCCCGACTTCTTGGACTTCAACGATTTCTTGGCTGACTGCGACGAAGTGCTGATGGACTTAGAACTAGACGGCGTGCTGCAAGTGGCCGACTTTCACCCGCACTACCAATTTGGCGGCACGGATGTGGACGACATCGAGAACTTCACCAACCGCACGCCATACCCGACGCTGCACTTGCTGCGCGAAGCCAGCATTGACAAAGCGGTGCAGGCCTATCCCGATGCGTCGCTCATCTTTGAACGCAACATTGAGGTGTTGAATAAGTTGGGGCACGAAGGCTGGAGCAAGCTGGGCATCGCTTCTCGACTGCACAATTAAGCTATGTCTAAACACAAACCCGCCGCTGCGCCCAAGGCCCAAGAGCCAAGTTCTCAGCTCGACCTGCGCCCCGGCCAGTCCATCGAGTTGCTCAAAGAGCTGCACATCCTTACCCGCGACGGCAAGCTCAACCAAGATTCGCGCCGCAAGCTAAAGCAGGTGTATCACCTGTTTCAGTTCATCGAAAAACTTTTGAAAGAACTGCCTGTCAGCGAGCAAGGCCCCACCTTGGCCGACCATGGCGCGGGCAAGTCGTATTTGGGTTTCATCATTTACGACTTGTTTTTCAAAGCTTTGTGGCAGGGCAGTATTTACGGCATCGAGACGCGCAGCGAGCTGGTCGAGTCGTCCAAAGCGCTGGCTCAGCGCTTGGGGTTCGAGCGCATGACGTTTCTCAACCTCAGCGTGGCCGATTCCGCACACAGCGATGCGTTGCCCGACCAGGTGGATGTGGTCACCGCGCTTCATGCGTGTGACACCGCCACCGACGACGCGATTGCGTTTGGCCTGCAAAAGAAAGCCAAATACATGGTGCTCGTGCCGTGCTGCCAAGCCGAGCTGGCGCGTGCGCTCAACAAAAACAAAGCACTCAACTTGCAGCGCACACCGTTGGCCGAGCTTTGGCGTCACCCGCTGCATACGCGTGAGATGGGCAGCCAGCTCACCAACGTGCTGCGCTGTTTGTACTTAGAAGCGATGGGCTACCAAGTGACCGTGACCGAGCTGGTGGGTTGGGAGCACAGCATGAAAAATGAACTCATCTTGGCCAAGTACACGGGGCAGAAGAAGCGTAGCTCGGCTGAGCGCTTACATGCGTTGCTGGAAGAGTTTGGCTTGCAAGATTTGGCCGAGGCGCGATTCAATATTGCCGCTTAATTAATCGGGGTCAGGTTCGAATTACCATCGGTAGATGGCCCGCCTCCCTCGCCTCACCATCACCGGCTACCCGCACCATGTCATCCTGCGGGGCAACAACCGGCAAGACATTTTTCGCAGCGCCGCTGATTACCAGCGCATGCTCGATTTGTTGTTCGAGCACAGCCGCGCGCATAAGGTCGACATTCACGCCTATGTGTTAATGGGCAACCATCTGCATTTGCTGCTCACACCGCAAGAGGACCAGAGCCTACCCAAAATGATGCAGGCCGTGGGTCGTAGCTATGTGCAGGTGTTCAACAAAGTGCACACGCGCACCGGCACGCTGTGGGAAGGGCGCTACCGCTCCACGCTCATTCAGACCGACCGTTACTTGCTGGCATGCATGGCCTACATCGACCTCAACCCCGTGCGTGCGCACATGGTGGCGCAGCCTGAGGATTACGTGTGGTCCAGTTATGGGCATTACGCAGGGCATCGCATCGACAGGCTCATCACGCCTCATGCGCTGGTTTGGGGCTTGGGAAATACGCCGTTCGCGCGTGAGGCGGCATACGCCGAATTGGTGCACGCAGGTATCAGCGCGGACCAGCAGGGTGCATTGACCGACGCCACGCTCAGTGGTTGGGCGTTGGGCGACGAGCGTTTTGTGGCCGATTTGCAGTCACAAACTGAAAGACGCTTGGTTAAAACCAAGGCAGGACGGCCATTGATCAAGGGTTTTAAACCTGTCCCCAATTAAATAATTACCAAAATTGAGATTCAATTAATTGGGTTCTGACCCCAATTATTTTTCTTGGCATGGATGCTGCAATGCAGTATTCTTCACGTCCCGCTGAATTTTTGAGGAATGCGCATGTCCACGGCTGCCAATAAAGCACAACTGCAATCTCAGGGTTTGTACGACCCATCCAACGAACATGACGCCTGCGGCGTGGGCTTTGTGGCTCACATCAAGGGCCAAAAAAGCCACGCCATCGTGGGACAAGCTCTCAAAATTTTGGAAAACCTCGACCACCGTGGTGCTGTGGGTGCTGACGCACTCATGGGCGACGGCGCAGGTATCCTGATTCAACTGCCCGATGCGTTGTACCGCGAAGAGATGGCCAAGCAGGGCGTCAATTTGCCACCAATGGGCGAGTACGGCGTGGGCATGGTGTTCTTGCCTAAAGAAAGCGCATCGCGCTTGGCTTGCGAGCAAGAGCTCGACCGCGCCGTCAAAGCCGAAGGCCAAGTGTTGTTGGGCTGGCGCGATGTGCCGGTCAACCTCGACATGCCCATGTCACCTCGCGTGCGCGAAAAAGAGCCCGTCATTCGCCAAATCTTCATCGGTCGCGGCAATGACGTGATCGTGCAAGACGCGCTGGAACGCAAGCTGTACGTCATCCGTAAAACAGCCAGCGCCGCGATTCAAAACCTGAACTTGAAGCACGGCAAAGAGTATTACGTGCCTAGCATGTCTAGCCGCACCATCATTTACAAAGGCTTGTTGCTGGCCGACCAAGTCGGTACCTATTACCGCGACTTGACCGACGAGCGCTGCGTGTCTGCCCTCGGCTTGGTGCACCAACGTTTCTCTACCAACACTTTCCCAGAATGGCCATTGGCTCACCCCTACCGCTATGTGGCGCACAACGGTGAAATCAACACCGTCAAGGGTAACTACAACTGGATGAAGGCCCGCGAAGGCGTGATGTCTTCCCCCGTGTTGGGCGATGACCTGCAAAAGCTCTACCCCATCAGCTTCGCTGACCAGTCCGACACCGCCACCTTCGACAACTGCCTCGAATTGATGACGATGGCTGGCTATCCCATTAGCCAAGCCGTGATGATGATGATTCCCGAGCCATGGGAAAACCACACCACCATGGACGAGCGCCGCAAGGCCTTCTACGAATACCACGCTGCGATGTTGGAGCCATGGGACGGCCCAGCCTCTATCGTGTTCACCGACGGCCGCCAAATTGGTGCGACCTTGGACCGAAACGGCTTGCGCCCTTCACGTTACTGCATCACCGACGACGACATGGTCATCATGGGCTCTGAGTCTGGCGTGTTGCCAGTGCCAGAGAGCAAGATCGTGCGCAAGTGGCGTCTGCAGCCCGGCAAGATGTTCTTGATCGACCTTGAACAAGGTCGCATGATTGACGACGAAGAACTCAAAGCTGGCCTGACCAACACCAAGCCCTACAAGCAATGGATTGAAAACGTCCGCATCAAGCTTGACGACGTCAAAGGCCACGAAGGCGAAACAGCCAAGGCCAGCGAGGTGTCCTTGCTCGACCGCCAGCAAGCGTTTGGCTATAGCCAAGAAGACATCAAGTTCTTGATGGCCCCTATGGCCATCAACGGCGAAGAAGGCATTGGCTCCATGGGCAACGACAGCCCACTGGCTGTGCTTTCTAGCAAAAACAAGCCGCTGTATAACTACTTCAAGCAGTTGTTCGCGCAAGTGACCAACCCACCGATTGACCCGATCCGTGAAGCCATCGTCATGTCGCTGGTGTCGTTCGTGGGCCCAAAGCCCAACTTGCTCGACATCAACCAAGTCAACCCACCCATGCGTTTGGAAGTCAGTCAGCCCGTCCTGAACTTTGCCGACATGGCCAAGTTGCGTGACATTGAAAAACACACCCACGGCAAGTTCAAGAGCGCTACGCTCGACATGACTTACCCCTTGGCGTGGGGCCATGACGGCGTGGAAGCCAAGTTGGCTTCTTTGTGCGCCGAAGCGGTGGACGCCATCAAAGGCGGCCACAACATCCTCATCATCAGCGACCGTGCAGTGAGCCCCACACAAGTGGCGATTCCTGCTGTGTTGGCCTTGTCTGCGATTCACCAACACTTGGTGCGCGAAGGTTTGCGTACCACCGCTGGTTTGGTGGTTGAAACTGGCAGCGCCCGCGAAGTGCACCACTTCGCTGTGTTGGCAGGCTACGGCGCAGAAGCCGTGCATCCCTACCTCGCGCTCGAAACGCTGGCCAACTTGCACAAAGATTTGCCCGCTGATTTGTCGACCGACAAAGCCATCTACAACTACATCAAAGCCATCGGTAAAGGGCTGTCGAAAATCATGTCCAAGATGGGCGTGTCGACCTACATGTCTTACTGCGGTGCGCAGTTGTTTGAAGCCATCGGCATCAACAGTGAGACCGTGCAAAAGTACTTCACTGGCACACCTAGCCGCGTGGAAGGCATCGGCATTTTTGAAATGGCCGAAGAAGGCATTCGCATGCATCACGATGCTTTTGGCGAAAAGCCCGTGTTGGCCAACATGCTCGACGCGGGCGGTGAATACGCTTGGCGTGCCCGTGGCGAAGAGCACATGTGGACGCCTGATGCGATTGCCAAGTTACAGCACAGCACACGCTCGAACAACTTCAACACGTACAAAGAGTACGCACAAATCGTCAACGACCAAAACAAACGTCACCTGACCTTGCGCGGTTTGTTTGAATTCAAGATTGACCCAAGCAAAGCCATTTCGGTGGACGAGGTTGAGCCAGCGACTGAAATCGTCAAACGTTTCGCCACCGGCGCGATGTCGCTCGGTTCTATCTCCACAGAAGCACACGCCACCTTGGCCGTGGCGATGAACCGCATCGGCGGCAAGTCCAACACGGGTGAGGGCGGTGAAGACCCAGCGCGTTACCGCAACGAACTCAAAGGCATCCCCATCAAACAAGGCGACACACTCAAAACCATCATCGGCGACGATGTGGTCGAAGTGGACATGCCTTTGAATGCTGGCGACAGCTTGCGTTCACGCATCAAACAAGTGGCTTCTGGCCGCTTTGGTGTGACGGCTGAATACCTGTCTTCCTCTGACCAAATTCAGATCAAGATGGCCCAAGGCGCGAAGCCTGGTGAAGGTGGTCAGTTGCCAGGCGCGAAAGTGTCTGAATACATCGGCAAGCTGCGTTACAGCGTGCCAGGTGTGGGCTTGATTTCGCCCCCGCCACACCACGACATCTACTCCATCGAAGATTTGGCTCAGCTGATTCACGATTTGAAGAACGTCGCCCCTCACGCTGACATCAGCGTGAAGTTGGTGGCCGAAATCGGCGTGGGCACGATTGCCGCAGGCGTTGCCAAGTGCAAGGCCGACCATGTCGTGATTGCCGGCCACGACGGCGGCACAGGCGCATCGCCTTGGTCTTCTATCAAGCATTGCGGTTCACCTTGGGAAATCGGTTTGGCCGAAACCCAACAAACTTTGGTGTTGAACGGTTTGCGCGGACGTATCCGTGTGCAAGCCGACGGCCAAATGAAAACCGGCCGCGACGTGGCTGTGGGTGCTTTGCTCGGCGCTGACGAGTTTGGCTTTGCCACTGCACCGTTGGTGGTTGAGGGCTGCATCATGATGCGCAAGTGCCACTTGAACACCTGCCCCGTGGGTGTGGCCACACAAGACCCCGAATTGCGCAAGAAGTTCACAGGCAAGCCTGAGCACGTCGTCAATTACTTCTTCTTCATCGCTGAGGAAGTGCGTCAAATCATGGCGCAGCTGGGTATCCGCAAGTTTGACGACATGATTGGCCGCGCCGATTTGCTCGACATGCGTCAAGGCATTGAGCATTGGAAGGCGTCTGGCCTCGACTTCGCTCGCTTGTTGGCTGTGCCTCAAGTGGGTGACGATGTGCCTAAGTTCCATGTGGCCCATCAAGACCACGGCTTGGAAAAAGCACTGGACCAAAAACTCATCGAGAAATCCAAGCCCGCCATCGAGCGTGGCGAGAAAGTGCAGTTCATGGAAGTGGCCCGCAACGTCAACCGCTCAGTCGGTGCGATGTTGTCTGGCGCTGTGACCAAGGTGCACCCAGAAGGTTTGCCAGATGACAGCATCCGCATCCAACTCGAAGGCACGGGCGGTCAATCGTTCGGCGCGTTCTTGTGCAACGGCATCACGCTGTACCTCATTGGTGACGCCAACGACTACACCGGCAAAGGCCTCTCAGGTGGCCGCGTGGTGGTGCGCCCAAGCATCGATTTCCGCGGCGACGCCGTGAACAACATCATCGTGGGTAACACCGTGATGATTGGTGCGACACGCGGTGAAGCGTTTTTCTCCGGCGTGGCTGGCGAGCGTTTCGCAGTGCGTTTGTCTGGCGCGACCGCTGTGGTCGAAGGCACAGGCGACCACGGTTGCGAATACATGACAGGCGGCACAGTCGCGGTGTTGGGTAAAACCGGCCGCAACTTCGCAGCAGGTATGAGCGGCGGTGTGGCGTACGTGTACGACGAAGACGGTCAGTTCGACAAGAAGTGCAACACCGCCATGGTTTCCATGGAAAAAGTGTTGACGGCTGCGCAGCAAGAAGAAACCTTGCCACGCGCCATTTGGCACCGTGACCAAACCGACGAAGCGCAACTCAAGAAGTTGCTCGAAGACCACCACCGTTGGACGGGCTCCAAGC
>CANGOY010000005.1 GCA_947455585.1 Comamonadaceae bacterium | reverse complement strand
TGGCCAAGGCTTCGCGGCCTTCGTGCTCAACGGGGGGGCGTGTGCGGCGTTCGAGGTAGCGCTGGTCGTAGCCACCGCCTTGCACCATGAAGTTGCCCATCACGCGGTGAAAGATGGTGCCGTCGTAGTGCTTATCGCGCACGTATTGCAAAAAGTTGTCGACAGTTTTTGGGGCTTTGTCGGGGTAGACCTCGACCACAAACTCGCCCGCATTGGTGACGAACTTCACGCGGGGCGCATCCTGGGCGATGGCTGTTTGGACTAAGCCCAAACAGGCGAGGGTGCAAAAGCTGGCTTTGCAAAGTGCGCGACGTGTCACAGATGAAAGTGTCATGGTTTGCCTTGGGTGATTTCTAGGACAGGTTGGAGTCGTTCAATTTTTTGAGCAGGGTCGCGTTGCTTAGGCTCAATGGCCAAAGACCGTTCATACGATTGGCGGGCCATGTTCACGAGCAAGTCGCCCATGTTTTCGTGGGCTGCAGCGTAATTGGGGTTGGCACGCAGGGCGGCATCCAATGACGCTTTGGCGTTTGCGTAGTCCCCTTTGGCGGCATAGATGACGCCAAGATTGTTGAAGGGCTCGGCAAGCTCGGGGTACTCACGTGTGAGGTCCAAGTACACCTGCCGCGCCATGTCGGGTTGGCCCAGTTGCTCAAAGATGAAGCCTTGCCAAAAGCGCATTTGTGGGTCGCGTGGGTTGTTGGCTAATCCTCGGTTGACCAGCAGCAAGGCTTGCGGGTATTTGGCTTGGCGTAGCAACTTGCGCACATCGTTGTGTGGCGTGCTGATGATGGTGGGCAGCGTGGATTGGCCGGGTTGCCATTCCAATGACTCCACGCTTTGTGCTTGGACAAAGCCTGCTGCAGCGCCCATCAGCGTCAAACCCAGCGCGAGGCAACGCAGCCCATGGGCTGTCGATGGGGTGCCTGCGTTGCGTTTGGAGGCTGGAAGAGAAGCCAATGGCTTGGCTTGGGTGGGGGCGTGAGGGTTTGTCATGTGCTTTGTATACTGGAGGCATTGTAAAACAGAGGGTCTGGACGACTCTTTGGCTTTCACCTCATTACCGACCCTTCATTGCGGTCTTCTCTCGATTCACTCATGACGCTTCGCATTCACAACACGCTCACGCGTGCGCTGGAGAACTTTTCGCCGTTAGAGCCTGGCCATGTGCGCATGTACGTGTGCGGCATGACCGTGTACGACTTGTGCCATTTGGGCCATGCCCGTTCGATGGTGGCGTTTGATGTGGTGCAGCGATGGCTCAAAGCCAGCGGCTACCGCGTGACTTACGTGCGCAACATCACAGACATTGACGACAAAATCATCAAACGCTCGTTGGAAAACGGTGAAACCGTGCGTGGCCTGACCGACCGCATGATTGACGCCTTGCACCAAGACGCAGACGCTTTGGGTATTGAGCGTCCCACGCACGAGCCCCGCGCGATGGACTATGTGCCACAAATGTTGTCAATGATTGGCACATTGCAAGACAAAGGCTTGGCCTACCAAGCCAGCAATGGCGATGTGAACTACGCTGTGCGCAAATTTCCAGGCTACGGCAAGCTCTCAGGCAAGTCGCTGGACGAGCTGCAAGCGGGTGAGCGCGTGGCCGTGAGCACCGAAGAAGGTGGCAAACAAGACCCGTTGGACTTTGTGCTGTGGAAGTCGGCCAAAGAGAGAGAGCCAGAAGAAGTGAAATGGGCCAGCCCTTTTGGCGCAGGCCGCCCCGGCTGGCACATCGAGTGTTCGGCCATGAGCTGCGAGATGTTGGGCCAAAGTTTTGACATTCATGGTGGTGGCGCTGACTTGCAGTTTCCACACCACGAAAACGAAATTGCCCAAAGCGAAGGCGCGACAGGGCAAAAGATGGCCAGCGTGTGGATGCACAACGGCTTCATCAACGTGGACAACGAAAAAATGTCCAAGAGCTTGGGTAACTTCTTCACCATCCGCGATGTGCTCAAAGAGTTTGATGCTGAGACCGTGCGTTTCTTCGTCGTGCGCAGCCACTACCGCAGCCAGCTGAACTACAGCGATGTGCATTTGAACGACGCACGCGGCGCGTTGAAGCGTCTCTACACCGCACTGGGCTCGGTTGTCGCCGATGCCGTGACGATTGATTGGGCCGAGCCACACGCCGCACGCTTCAAAGCAGCCATGGACGAAGACTTTGGCACGCCCGAAGCTGTGGCGGTGTTGTTTGAACTTGCCAGCGAAGTCAACCGCACACAGTCGGCACAGACGGCTGGCTTGCTCAAAGCCTTGGGTGGTGTGTTGGGCTTGTTGCAAGACGACCCCAAAGCCTTTGCCCAAGCGGGCGCAGGCGTGGACGAAGTCGCCATTCAAGCCCAAATCGCTGCCCGAGCTGCTGCGAAGGCCGCGAAGAACTTTGCCGAAGCCGACCGCATTCGCCAAGCCTTGGCTGCCGAAGGCATTGTGCTCAAAGACTCCCCCACAGGCACCACGTGGGAGCGTGGCTAATTTGATAGTCGACAAAGAAAAAATCACCATCGCCACACCCGAGTACTGGGCTGAGGCGTGCAAACACTTGGTCAAAAAAGACCGAGTGATGAAACGCCTCATCCCTCAGTTTGGCGAGGCGTGCTTGCAGTCGCGTGGTGACGCATTTGTCACGCTCGCTCGCAGCATTGTGGGCCAGCAGGTCTCGGTCAAGGCTGCGCAAACCGTGTGGGACCGCTTCGCCTTGTTGCCCCGCAAAATCACGCCTGCCAATGTGCTCAAGCTCAAGGTGGACGACATGCGTGCGGCAGGTTTGTCGGCTCGTAAGGTCGAGTACATCGTTGATTTGGCCCTGCACTTTGACAATGGTGCTTTGCATGTGAAGAAATGGTCTGAGATGACGGATGACGCCATCATCGAAGAGCTGGTGGCCATTCGCGGCATTGGCCGCTGGACGGCTGAGATGTTTTTGATGTTCCACCTGATGCGCCCCAACGTGTTGCCGCTGGACGATGTGGGTTTGATCAACGGCATCAGCCACAACTATTTTTCGGGCGAGGCGGTCAGCCGCAGTGAGGCCCGAGAAGTGGCTGCGGCGTGGGCGCCATACTGCAGCGTGGCGACTTGGTATATTTGGCGATCGTTAGATCCGCTGCCAGTGTCTTACTGAGCGCTCAAGGAGTAATTAATTTTGGCTAAACGAACTTTCCTCGATTTTGAACAACCGATTGCTGATCTAGAAGGCAAGATAGAGGAGCTGCGCTATGTGCAAAGCGAGTCAGCGGTGGATATTTCGGACGAAATTGACCAGCTCAGCAAGAAAAGCATGCAGCTGACCAAGGATATTTACAGCGACCTCACACCTTGGCAAATCACAAAGATTGCCCGTCACGCTGAGCGCCCCTACACGCTGGACTACATCAACGACATCTTCACCGACTTCGTAGAAATGCATGGCGACCGCCACTTTGCCGACGACATGAGCATCGTGGGTGGTTTGGCCCGCTTCAACGGCAATGCTTGTATGGTCTTGGGCCAACAAAAAGGCCGCGACACCAAAGAGCGCGCCTTGCGTAACTTTGGCATGAGCAAGCCCGAGGGCTATCGCAAAGCTTTGCGTTTGATGAAAACAGCCGAGAAGTTCAAGCTGCCGGTTTTCACTTTTGTGGACACCCCCGGCGCATACCCCGGCATTGATGCGGAAGAGCGCAGCCAGTCTGAAGCCATTGGCCGCAATATTTTTGAAATGGCCCAACTCGAAGTGCCCATCATCACCACCATCATTGGTGAAGGTGGTTCGGGCGGCGCGTTGGCCATCAGCGTGGCTGACCAAGTGTTGATGCTGCAGTATTCGGTGTACTCGGTCATCAGCCCTGAAGGTTGCGCCTCAATTTTGTGGAAAACCTCAGACCGCGCCGAAGACGCAGCTGAAGCCTTGGGCATCACCGCCCATCGCCTGAAAGCTTTGGGCTTGGTCGACAAAATTGTGAACGAGCCCGTGGGCGGCGCACACCGCGACCCTAAGCAAATGTCAGCGCAACTCAAGCGTGGCTTGAATGACGCATGGCGCCAAGTGACGGACATGAAGGTCAAAGAGTTGCTCGACAAGCGTTACGAGCGTCTGCAAAGCTATGGCCGCTTCACCGACACCAAAGCTGAACGCTAATTTCCCCTCGCTGGACGCGCTCCAGCACTTAGGCCCCTTCGCCGTTGCGCTCAGCGGCGGGGCTGATTCCACCGCATTGCTTATCGCTTGTGCCACACGTTGGCCGGGAAGAGTGCATGCGGTGCATGTACATCACGGACTGCAAGCTGCTGCGGATGGTTTTGAGGCGCACTGCGTGGCTTTATGTGAACGCTTGAAAGTGCCGCTGGTGGTGCAACGCGTGAACGCTGCCCACGCCGCTGGAGAAAGCCCTGAGGACGCAGCCCGCCAAGCCCGTTACCACGCACTGTCCGAGGCGTTGCAAAACAACTGGGGCGGGCAGATCAAACACATGGCCTTGGCCCAGCACGCAGATGACCAAGTCGAAACCTTGTTGCTGGCGCTCTCGCGCGGCTCAGGCTTGCCGGGCCTAGCCTGCATGCCTGCGGCGGCTGAGCGTCATGGCGTGACGTATCACCGCCCTTGTCTGGATGTACCGGGGCTTGCCTTGCGTGAGGCGCTCAAAGCGGCAGGCGAAGCGTGGGTAGAAGACCCCACCAATATCGACATGCGCTACACCCGCAACCGCATTCGTGCCGAGTTGTTACCAGTGATTGAAAAAGCGTTTCCATCTTTTAGACAAACTTTTGCACGCAGTGCGTCGCACGCAGCACAAGCGCAAACCTTGCTGCAAGAGATAGCCGCACAAGATTTGCAGCAAGTGGGTCATCCGCCAGCTATCAAAGCTTTACAGCAGCTCAGCGAGGCTCGGCAATCCAACGTCTTGCGCCATTGGCTGGCGCTAGAACACTCACAAGCCAGTGCTGCTCAACTGCAGGCATTGCTGGTACAAGTGAAAGCTTGCACCACACGAGGCCACAACATCGATATCAAGGTGGGGCGTGGGTTTGTGCGTCGAGATGGGGCAGTGTTGCGTTGCTACAATCTGTAGGTTTTTTGCCCATAACACAACACTTTTAAAGAAATATGGCATTGATTGTTCATAAATACGGCGGCACGTCGATGGGCTCTACCGAGCGCATCCGCAACGTCGCCAAGCGCGTGGCCAAGTGGGCCCGTGCAGGTCACCAAATGGTGGTGGTTCCCTCCGCGATGAGCGGTGAGACCAACCGTTTGCTCGGCCTCGCCAAAGAATTGGCCCCTTCCAAAGCCGACTCGGCCTACAACCGCGAACTCGACATGCTGGCCTCTACTGGCGAGCAAGCGTCTTCTGCGCTGTTGGCCATTGCTTTGCAAGCCGAAGGCCAGCCATCCGTCAGCTACGCTGGCTGGCAAGTGCCGATTCGCACTAACAACGCCTATACCAAGGCCCGCATCGAGTCGATTGACGACAAGCGTGTGCGCGCCGATTTGGACGCAGGCAAAGTGGTCATCATCACGGGCTTTCAAGGCAAAGACGAACACGACAACATAACGACTTTGGGTCGTGGCGGCTCTGACACCTCGGCAGTTGCCGTGGCAGCAGCCCTCAAAGCCAAAGAGTGTTTGATTTATACCGACGTGGATGGTGTGTACACCACAGACCCACGTGTGGTGCCTGAAGCCCGTCGCTTAGAAACACTGAGTTTCGAAGAGATGCTGGAGATGGCATCTTTGGGTAGCAAAGTTTTGCAAATTCGCTCAGTTGAGTTTGCAGGTAAATATAAGGTGCCGCTGCGCGTGTTGTCCAGCTTCACCTCGTGGGACATTGACATCAACGAAGAAGCCAAATCAGGCACGTTGATCACCTTTGAGGAAGACGAAAAAATGGAACAAGCAATCGTATCGGGCATCGCATTCAACCGTGACGAAGCCAAAATCTCTGTGGTCGGCGTGCCAGACAAACCAGGTATCGCTTACCAAATCTTGGGTGCTGTGGCAGAAGCCAACATTGAAGTGGACATGATCATCCAAAACATTAGCAAGGATGGCAAAACCGACTTCAGCTTCACCGTGCACCGCAACGATTACGCTCGCACAACAGATTTGTTGAAAGACAAAGTTTTGCCAGCATTGGGCGCATCTGATGTGCAAGGCGACACCAAGATTTGCAAAGTCTCTATCGTTGGTATCGGCATGCGCAGCCACGTGGGTGTGGCCAGCAAGATGTTCCGTTCATTGAGCGAAGAGGGTATTAACATTCAAATGATCTCCACGTCTGAAATCAAGACATCTGTGGTGATCGACGAGAAGTACATGGAACTCGCCGTGCGCGCGTTGCATAAAGCTTTCGATCTGGACCAGCCCGCCGCCTAAGTTAGGGCATAATATGCCCTGCTGGAAACGTGACCGAGTGGCCGAAGGTGCTCCCCTGCTAAGGGAGTATGGGGTGTAGAGCCTCATCGAGGGTTCGAATCCCTCCGTTTCCGCCAGCTACCTAGCAAAGACGCCCCTCATGGGGCGTTTTTCATTTATACATACCATTAAACATACCAATAAAACATCGCTTAGCAATCTGCCTTCGAGCTGATTTTGTTGGCATCAGTTCTAACGGAGAAAGATTCCAACCGAAGATGGTTGGGGATCTATGGTTGTGAAAGGGTGGGGTACCCCCTTCAAAATCTAGCCAAGACCCACCCCACTGTACCCCCAACCCCCCACTTTTTCATTTGGGTCCCCCTGGATGGCTTACATACTAATCTGCACAAACGATTGGGATTCCAGTTGTTGTGGGTTCGAGCATCATCAGCCAGCCTAGTACTTATATGTCATAGCTACCTTATCGGTTCATAGGGCGTTATCCTTTTCAGTCCGAGATAGGTCAAAATAAAGAAGCCCGCAGATGCAATTGGCATCTACGGGCTTTTCACTTAAGTGTTTTCTATTTTTATTACATCTTGCACAAAGGCGAGGGTGGTGGGGTCAAAGACGCTGGGTAAGTGTCTTCAATCACGGGACGCAAGGCACCATCGACCATCTTCACACGACCCACATAGTTGGGCAACATCAGCTGGTTGTCGGCGGCACGCATGGTGACTTTGCCGTAGATGGTGTTGAGTTCGGCGCCACGCAGCGCTTTGCTCACATCTTCTGGTTTCACACTCTTGGCCAAACGCACACCATCAAACATGACTTGTGCACCGTTGTAGGCTTGGCCTTCAGCGTCGGTTGGGACGCGGTTGAACTTGGCTTTCCATGCAGCCACGAATTCTTTATTGCGTGGGTTGTTCAAGTCAGTAGCGTAGCCGGAGTTGCCAGGCACGCCTTCGAGGTTTTTACCGGTGGCGTTGATGATGAAGTTAGAAATCAGTGCGTGGCCAATCAGAGGCGTTTGCGGGATCAGATTGAATTCACCGGCTTGCTTAACGAAGGCCATGGCATCGCGACCAATTTCAGCCACCCAAATGCCATCGACGTTGGCAGCTTTGAGTTGTGCGATGTAGGGTGAGAAGTCTTTGGTGCCCATAGGGACGTACAAAGTCAATGGCACTTTTTTGCCTTGTGCTTCCATGGCTTTCTTGAAAGATTCGCCAGAGTCACGACCCCACACGTAATCGGCAGCAATCACGGCAAAGGTGTTGCCTTTGATCTTCTTGGCCCACTCGTTGATCATGGCGATGTCCATCGCATCAGAGTGGTTGGTGCGGAAGCTGCGAGGTTTGCAAGTGTCGCCGGTCAGCTTGTCTGACTTACTGGCTTGCACAAAGTAGGCCGCATCCCAGCGGTCCAAGTTTTGGGCAATTGCCAACGAGATGGAAGAGGGGATGGCACCAATCAAAAGGTTGTGGCCATCGCGTGCCATTTTTTCAGCCACGCGGCGACCGGCGTCTGGTGTGCTTTCGTCGTCGCCTTCTTGGACTTCAACTTTGCGGCCATCCACGCCACCTTTGCTGTTGGCTTCTTCAATGGCGAACTTCACGGCGCGCATGACTTCTTCGCCTTGCTCCGCGAACACACCAGATTTAGATGACACCAAGCCGACTTTGACCGGCTCTTTGCCTTGCGCCAAAGCGCTCAGGGGCAAGGCTGTTACCAGCGCTGCACTTGCCAACAGTTGATAGATTTTTTTATGTTGCATGCTTGTCTCCTAGGAATGAAGGATTGCCGGAAACGGTCCGACGGCCGTTGGGAACAGTTGAGCGATGGCGTTAGACCATCACATGGCTTTCTAAATCTTTGAGGCCTTCAGGCGAGTTGGTTACCACGCCTTGTGCCACCACCGAGCCTTTGGCCATGGCCAAGTAGCGGTGTGCCACGCGTGCGACGAGGCTCATGTTTTGTTCAATCAACAACAGGGCCGTGCCTTGGTCAGCCACGCGGTTGAAGATGTCGGCGAGTTGGTCGACGATGACAGGCGCCAAGCCCTCGGTGGGCTCGTCCAACAAAATCAAACTGGGGTTGGCCATCAAAGCGCGACCCACAGCCAACATTTGTTGTTGACCGCCTGACAGCGCTGTGCCTGGCGTGTGGGCACGTTCTTGCAGAATAGGAAACAGCTTGTAAATCTCAGGCACAGACCAAGGGCCTTTGCGCCCCACGGCGGCGCCGAGTAACAGGTTTTCTTCCACGGTCAGGTTGGCGATGATGCAGCGGCCTTGCGGCACCACTACGATGCCGTGTTGTGCAGCGATGTAAGGGCGTGGCTTGGTGACTTCGTGTTGTGCCAAACGGATGTGGCCTTCTTTGAGGTCGGCCAATCCCAAGATGGTGTTGACCACCGTGGTTTTGCCCACGCCGTTGCGGCCAATCAAGGCCACGCGTTCGCCGGCGTTCACATGCAAGTTCAGGCCGTGCAAGATGTGTGCAGCACCGTAATAAGCGTGCACGTTTTTCAAGTTCAGTAAGGCGCTCATGCTGCACTCCCCAAATAAGCTTCACGCACACGTGGGTCAGCGCGCACGGCGGCCGGTTCGCCACTGGCGATGACGCGACCCAATTCAAAAACAGTGACCACATCCGAAATACCAAACACCACATCCATGTCGTGCTCTACCAAGAGCACCGACACATCCCAACGCGAGGTCAGTGCTTTGAGGTGGTGGGCTAAATCGTGGGACTCTTTGACAGACAAACCAGCCATGGGCTCGTCCAGCAGCAACACGCTGGGGCGTCCAACCAAAGCCAATGCCAAATCGAGGCGGCGTTGTTCGCCGTAGCCCAAGTCTTCTGCCATCACATGGGCCATGCGGTCGAGTTCGAGTTCTTTCAGCACAGCATCTGCATCGGCGGCTGAGTCTTGCACGCCCATCTTGTGCGAGGCGAGCTCGACTTGTTTGCGAACCGGCATGCCACCAAAAATGCTGGTGCGTTGAAAGCTGCGTGACAAGCCAAGCATGCGGCGTTCGACCACGCCCATCTCGCTCACATCGGTGCCACGCAATGTGACTTTGCCGCGCGTCAAACGACGCCGACCCGTGATGGCATCGATGACCGTAGACTTGCCTGCGCCGTTGGGGCCAATCAAGCCGCGAATTTGGCCTTTTTCCAAAGTGAGGGATACACCGTCAACGGCTTTGACGCCGCCGTAGTGGATGGCCACATCTTCGGCTTGAAGTACATAAGAAGAGGAATTGCTCATAAGGGCTCCGTGTCTGTGTGTCGCTCTGTGCGTTGCTTAATGCGCACCGGCTTTGGCGCGTGACGCCGCGGCGGGTTTGCCGCTCCAGAGCGCTTGCAAGGCACCTGCAATGCCGGTGGGCGAGAACACGATGACGGCAATCAAGGCCACACCAAAAATAGACATCCAGTGGGTGGCGTAGTCGCCCACCACATCTTTGAAGATGAAATACACCACAGCGCCCAGCGCGGGGCCCCACAGCGCTTTGAAGCCGCCCACCACGACCATCATCAAGGCCATGCCTGACAAGCTCCAGTGCAAGTTTTCAGGGGAAACAAAACCTGTGTTCAAGGTGGACAACAAACCTGCCACTGCAGTCACCACAGCCGACAGTGCATAGATGGCCGCACGTGGAATGACGGTGGAGATGCCAATGAAACGTGCGCGTTCTTCGTTGTCACGCACGGCTTCGGTGATGGCACCAAAGCGTGTGTTGAGCAACAAGGTGAGTAGCAGCATGACGATGACCAACGTCGACCAGCAAATCAAAAACATGGTGGCGGGTTTCAGGATGGCCGATTGGCTGAAACCAAAAATGGTGGCAGGCCAGTCGACTTGCATGCCGTCTGCGCCACCGGTTATGCCGCGTGCACGTGAGACTGACAAGAAGAACATTTGACCAATCGCCAACGTCAACATGCCAAACGCAATGCCGGGCACGCGCACGATGATGAGGCCCACCACAAAAGCAGCCACACCCACCCCGACCAAGGTGGCCAAGATGGCCCATTCCACAGGCATGATTTGTTGTTGCATGGTGATGCCAATGGCATAGCCAGCAGCGCCAAAGTACAGGGCGTGACCAAAGCTCACCAGTCCGTTTTGTTTGAGCAGCACGCCGATGCCCAAGGCAAACACGGCATACACCACAGCTTGTGTGAGCAGTGACAGCAGTGTGTTCGAGCTCACCACCGTCACCACGCCCACACCCACCATGAGGGCGGCGATAGAAATAAGAATTGCGCGTAAAGGGCTCATACCAAATGTCCTCGTCAATTAGGTGCGGCTGCCAGCAAAACCTGCGGGCTTCCAAATCAAGATGGCGACCATGAACACAAACGGCAGCAACACCGATGCATCAGGCAAATACACCGCGCCAATGGCTTGCACCATGCCCAGCAACAACGCCGCAATGAAGGCGCCGGCGAGTGAACCCAAGCCGCCAATCACGACCACCACAAAGGAGTCAATCAACACATCCGAACTCATGGAAGGTGACAGCGACAAGAAGGGCGCAGCCACCACACCGGCCAAACCTGCCAAAGCGGTGCCCAAACCCACCACGCCAGCGCTCAAGGCATCGGTGTTGACGCCTTGCATGGCCGTGGTTACGGGGTCGGTACTGGCCGCACGCACAAACAAACCCACTTTGGAGTGACGCAGCCACAGACTCAAGCCCAGCGCCACGGCAGCGCCCATCACGATGACACCAATGCGATAGGCCGGTACTGGGGTGCCAAACAAATCCACAGAGAAGTTCAAGGCCTCGGGTGCTGCGACAGACAAATTGCTTTTGCCCCACACCGACTGCACCATGTCTTCAATCACCAGCAGCAAGCCAAAGGTGACCAATACCACGGTGAGTGGTTCGCGGTTTTGTAGCAAGCGAAATCCATAACGGTCCAGCAGCACGCCAAAAACTGCCATCAGTGCAGGGGCCACGACCAAGGCGACCCAGAAGTTGCTTTGTAACGCCACGGTGTAACCCAGGTAAGCGCCCAGCATGTAAAGCGAGCCGTGGGCAAAGTTCACCACGCGGCGCAAGCCATAAATCAAAGCCAAGCCAGAGCACATCACGATGAGCAATGCGCCATAGACAAGGCCGTTAAAAAGGTTGATGGTCAACATGTGCGTTGTCTCCTGTTAAGCGTGTTCAATGTCGCCAAGTGCCAAGTCGGGCGCGCCCAAAACGCTCCAACCACCGTCCACCGCCAAGGTGGCACCGGTGACGTAACTGGCTGCGGGCGAGGCCAAAAAGAAAATGGTTTCTGCAATTTCAACGGGCTCGGCCATGCGCCCCAGTGGTGTGCGGTGTGCAATGGCGCTGGCGTTGATGGCACCTTTGTCGGCCAAGCTGGCAACCAATGCGGTGGCCACATAACCGGGCGCAACTGCATTCACGCGAATGCCTTGGCGTGCCCATTCGGTGGCGAGTGCGCGTGTCATGCCCAGCACGCCAGCCTTGGCTGCGCAATACGCGTTGCGTCCTGGAATACCGCCAGTGCTGGCAATTGAGCCGATGTTGACTATGGCACCGCGATTGCCTTTGGCATCGCGGCCTTGTGTTTGCATGTGACCCAGCGCGGCTTGCGTCATTAAAAACGCACCACGCAAATGCACCGACAACACGCGGTCAAACGCCTGGGCGGTTTGCTGCAGGGTGGGGGCAGTTTGGTCGCCAATGCCTGCGTTGTTGATCAAAGCATCCAAGCGACCCAGTTGTGCCACGGTGTGTGCGATGGCCGCCGAGGCTTGAGCTTCATCGGTGACATCACAGGTCACGCCCACGTGCTGTGGCCCCAAGGACTGTGCACGTTCTTTGGCTTTGTCGCCATCCATGTCCAGCAAAGCCACACGCCAGCCACGCGCTGCAAACAGCTGCGCCGTAGCCCACCCAATGCCATCGGCTGCGCCAGTGATGGCGACAACATGGGTGGTCAGTGAGGCGGCTTTTGGGTTCATGGGTTGGGTTGTAAATACGTCAACGTATTGACGTTTATTATCTGAAGTTGTTTTGGCGGTGTCAGGTGATTAATCCAATAAATCACTATCGTTTTCCCTAGAGAGTTTTGACTTTTTAAGTCAATACATTGATTTAAATTTGCCAAGCTGGCATTGCCGTCGCTTTGATGAGTCGTGTTTCTTGGGCGGTGATCAAGTGCCCCGATGCAGCCAAATACGCAGCAAAGCCTGGATGGCTGTCACGCGCTTTGCAGCGGCGTTCGTAGTCGGCCAAATCGTCGTAAGCCCACAGATGAACGAATTGGTTTTGTGGCCCCACCAAGCTGGTGTAAAAACCCACGGGATGCCCCAAGGTTTCCATCAAGATGGGCATGGCCAATCGGTTGAAGACTTCTAAAAATTCCGGCATCTTGCGCAAGGCAATGGTGTAGATGCGGTGGTCGATGAGGGGTTTGTTTAAGTGACTCATGCCTTCACTCCTGCTTGGTCTGCGATGTGGTTGCCCGTGACAAATCCAAACGTCATGTTGGGGCCGTGTGTGATACCGGCAGCAGGGTAGTTGCCACCCATGATGCTGGCGCGGTCATTGCCCACGGCATACAAACTGCCAATGGCAGAGCCATCGTCTTTGAGTACTTCGCCCACCACGCTGGTTTGAATGCCGTCAAAAGTGCCCAAGTCGCCCATGATGACTTTGACCGCATAGAACGGCCCTGTTTGAACGGGCGCTACACAAGGGTTGGGTTTGTTTTCGGGGTCGGCCAAATAGCGGTTGAAGGTGGTGGTGCCACGACCAAATGCGGGGTCATTGCCTGTGACGGCATCGACGTTGTACTCGCGCACGGTTTGCTCCAAACCTGCGGGGTCGATACCTGCGTTGTGGGCCAGCTCTGCCAAGGTGTTGCCTTGGATGAGATAGCCGTTGCGCAAGAAGCGACCAATGGGCATGGGGGCAGGTTTGACAAAACCGATGCCGTATTTGCCGAGGGTGATCTTGTCACACACCAGCCACATGGCGGTGTCTTTTTGACCGTTGCAGGCTTGAATCAAATCAGCCCCCACGTCATGGTACGAATTGCTTTCGTTGGTGAAGCGTTTGCCATTTTTCAGCACACCGATGATGCCGGGCTTGTAGCGGTCCAGCAGATGCGGAAACACGCCGAACTCGCCATTGGCATAGGGCACATACGACACGGGCATCCACGCTGCAGCGTCTTTGAAGCGAATCTCCACCTTGCCGCCCACAGCTTCTGCCATGTTCAAACCATCGCCGGTGTTGCTGGTGGGAGTGGGGGATAAATGCTCACCGCCGCGTTGCAGGTGTGGGTAGGCTTTGGCGATGCGCTTGACATCGTGCGGAAACCCACCACAGGCCAGCACCACACCATGGCGTGCGGTGATGACTCGTTCACCGCCTTCGCCGCCTGTACGCACGCCTGTGGCGTGGTCGTTCTTCATCACAATTTCTTTGACGGGGCTGCTGGTCAAAATGGGGATGTTCAAGTCGAGTGCTGACTTGGCCAAGCGTGCGGCCAAAGCGTTACCACTGGTGACGTTGATGCCGCGTTGGTACAACGCCAATTCTTTGATGTGTGTGACCAAGCGCTTGGCCACATAGATGAACGAGGTCAGTGACTTGGTGGCTTGAAAGAAATGTTTCAAATCTGCATTGGATGAGTTGAACATCATGCCGATGAAGGTGATGGTTTTGAGTGGCGGCTTCAAGCGTGGCATGTCCTTGCCCAGACCGCGAATGTCAAAAGGTGCAGCCAAGATGGAGCGGCCAATGTCCACACCGCCTGCCACTGTGGGGTGGTAATCGGGGTACATGGTGGGCACGAATTTCATCTCGGTTTCGCGCTCGAAAAACTCCACCATCTTGGGGCCGTTCTCGATGAAGGCGTCCACAGCCGCTGCGTCAAAGTAGCTGCCGGTTTCTTGCATCATGTAGGTGCGCACAGCGTCGCGGGTGTCGGCAGGGTTTTGTTTACGGCCGTGTTGATTGAGTGGAATCCACAAGACACCGCCTGACAGTGCTGTGGTGCCACCAAAGACGGGCTCTTTTTCGAGCACCACCACATCTAGGCCACGTTTTTTGGCCGTGATGGCCGCAGACAAACCTGCGGCGCCTGAGCCCACCACCACCACATCGCATTCAAAGTTTTGAGACATTGCGTTCTCCTGTTGTTCAGTTTTTCACGGTGTTGTTAAAGCCGGGGCGTGGCACCATGTCCATCAACATCGAGGACATGCCGCCATCCACCACCAACTCGGCGGCATTCACATACGCGGCGCGTGGGCTGGCTAAGAAAGCGGCCACATCGGCGATGTCTTGTGGTTCACCGACGCGACGGCTGGCCGTCACGGCAGCGCGTTTGGCTTCAAAGCCTGGTTCTTCGTAAAACTTGGCAGACAGCGGGGTGCGAATCATGCCGGGGCAGATGGCGTTGCTGCGCACGCCTTGCGGTCCCCACTCCACCGCCATTTGTCGAGACATCAAAAGCACCCCAGCTTTGCTGGCGCTGTAGGCGCCGCTGCTGGTTTGGGGGAATAAGCTGGCGATGGATGCGATGTGCACCAGTGCGCCCACACCTGCTTGGCGCATCGGTTTGGCAAAGGTGCGTGCGCACAGCAAGTAGCCTGTGAGGTTGACGTTGAGCACGTGGTTCCAGTCGTCCACGCTTACCTCGTCTAAGCCACCCGAGCGCAGCAGACCTGCGTTGTTGATGAAGGCGTAGCACGTGCCCAGTTCGTCGGCCACACGTTCGGCGGCTGCTTTGATTTGAGACTCTTGTGTGGTGTCGCAGGCAATCGAGATGGCGGTAGCGCCTTGTGCGGTGAGTTTGGTGGCCATGGCTTGTGAGCCTTCGGTGTTGCGGTCGAGCAAGGCCACCTTGGCGCCTGCATCGGCCAGGGCTTGTGCAATGCCTGCGCCAATGCCGCTTGCTGCGCCTGTCACCACGCATACACGCTCTTGTAATCCCAGCCAATGTTGTTGTTTGTTCATCGTCAGCACCTGTTGAAGTGCTGGTAGTTTGTGTGGGCTGGTATTTTTTAAATTTGACGAATCCTGCAGTCACTAGGACAATTCATGCATAGTTGCCTAGGAGTAACCCTGATGAAAAGCTCAATTCCACGTTATGACTTGTATGGTGATCAGCAGCAAAGCGGCTGGACCAACTCATTCCAGTTTGAGTGGATACCTGTGCGTTCATCCCCATACAACTATGACATTCGCCCGCACACGCATGATGCGTTCATTCAGATTCTGTACCTCACCCAAGGCGAAGGTGAGGTGTTGATCAACGATGCGCGTTACCACGTGAACAGTCCGGCATTGATTTTGGTACCAGCCCAAAACGTGCATGCGTTTCGCTTCAGTCCCAGCATCGATGGGCCGGTGGTGACGGCCTCGCAAAAATCATTGGAGTCGATGGCAGCGGTAGTGATGCCTGAATTGGTGTCGGTGTTGCGCAAGCCTGCGGTGTTGCAACTGGATGAATCCAGTCGCCATGCCGAGGCGTTGATGCCTTTGTTTCTGGGCATTGAGCGTGAATGGCGTGTGCATGCGGTGGGGCAGGTGGCGGCGGGGATGTCGTTGGTGGTGGCCTTGTTGGTTCAAGTGGCGCGCTTGAGCAATGTATTGGAGCCAACGCCCATGGCTCACAACTCACGCAAGGCACAACAGATTGAAAAATTCCGTGCACTGGTGGACGCGCATTTCCGCGAGCGTCGTCCGATTGAAGACTATGCGAATGAAATGGGTTTAACGGCAGGACACCTCACGCGTTTGTGTCGTGAGGTGTTGAATGTGTCCAGCCAAGATGTGGTGAACGCGCGCATCTTGCACGAGGCGCAGCGAGAGTTGGTGTATTCCACCGATGGCATCAAGCAAATCGCCAATTTGGTGGGCTTTGTCGATGAGGCTTACTTCACGCGTTTTTTCCGAAAGCACACAGGACTCACGCCTTCTGAGTTTCGTGGCCAAGCCTTAGCGTCCATGCATGCTAAGGTGGCTTAAGCCTTACTCCTCTTCGTTGCTGGGTTCGACGGACTGGTCAATTTTTTCCATGTTGTCGAGCAGCTTCATCAGGTAGTGCAGGGTGTGGGTGAGGTCGCCCGTTGAGAAGTCGGTCAACGCTGCCTCGTAGTACGCGCGAATTTTGGGTTGTGCATCTTTCTCCCAAATCTTGCGCCCATGCTTGGTCATGGTCACGCGCTTGGCGCGTCGGTCTCGAGTGTCGGCCTGCAGTTCTATGTGGCCATCGCGCTCCATGCGTCCAATTTGTCCAGAGAGGTTTTGGCGGCTCACCTTCAAGTAACGCGCCAAATCACCCACGCTCATGCCGCCTTCTGCGTCGGTGCGTGAGAGAGCGCCCAGCACCGCCCATTGTTGGGTGGTGAGGCCTTCCTTTTCCACAGCGCGGGTGCCTGTTTTGTGCAACATATTGGCGCATTGATACAGGCGAAAGAACAACCTGTTGGCTAATTCCAATCGTGCGGAGTCGCTGTTTTCTTTAGGGTAAACCATGGTGTTTTGCTTGAAAAAATGCTTGCGAAGGTGTTCGTGGCTGACGTAATATACGTAAACACATTGACATAAATGCAGAATTTAAAACTGCATGATGTTGATGCAAAGCATAACAACCTTGCCAACATGGAGCACAGCATGCACAAATTGAAAGACAAAACCGTCATCGTCACCGGAGGTGCCGGTGGCATTGGTGGTGCCACTTGCCGCCGATTCGCCGCCGAGGGCGCGAAGGTCGCGGTATTCGATATGAATTTGGACGCTGCTCAAAAAGTCGCCGATGGCATCAAGGCCGCGGGTGGCAACGCTGTGGCCTTCAAGTGCGACATCACCGACCGTGCGGCAGTCGATGCAGCGGTGGCGGCGACCATTGCGCAACTCGGGCCCATCGATGTGTTGGTGAACAACGCGGGTTGGGATGTGTTCAAACCTTTCGTGAAAACAGTGCCCGATGAGTGGAGCAAGCTGATTGCCATCAACTTGACCGGTGCTTTGCACATGTTGCACGCTGTGTTGCCTGGCATGGTGGAGCGCAACGCCGGGCGCATTGTGAACATCGCTTCTGATGCCGCACGTGGTGGCTCATCAGGCGAAGCGGTGTACTCCGCTTGCAAAGGCGGTTTGGTGGCCTTGTCTAAAACGTTGGCACGTGAGCATGCGCGCCACAACATCACGGTCAACGTGGTGTGTCCCGGCCCAACCGACACAGCTTTGCTGGCAGGCGTTGCCGAAGGCGCACGCGATCCCGCAAAGTTGATCGAAGCCTTCCGCAGTGCGATTCCCTTGGGCCGTTTGGGTCAGCCCGACGACTTGGCCAGCGCGATTGCTTTTTTTGGCAGCGACGACGCTTCCTTCATCACCGGTCAAGTCATCAGCGTGTCTGGTGGTTTGACCATGCACGGTTAATTTCACGCATTCCCCCTATTTGGAGACACACATGCAATTCGAAGACATCCTTTATGAAAACCGCAACGGCGTGGCATGGATCACGATCAACCGTCCTGACAAGATGAATGCCTTTCGTGGCACCACTTGCGATGAAATCATCAAAGCTTTGAACAAAGCTGGCTACGACCGAAGCGTGGGCGCGATTGTGTTGGCCGGTGCAGGTGACCGTGCGTTTTGTACCGGTGGCGACCAATCAGCACACGATGGCAACTACGACGGCCGCGGCACCATTGGTTTGCCCATGGAAGAGTTGCACACCGCGATTCGGGATGTGCCTAAGCCTGTGATTGCCCGTGTGCAAGGTTTTGCCATCGGTGGTGGCAATGTGTTGTGCACGATTTGTGACTTGACCATTTGTTCTGACAAGGCCGTGTTTGGTCAAGTCGGCCCCAAGATGGGTTCGGTCGATCCCGGTTACGGCACCGCCTTTTTGGCGCGTGTCGTGGGTGAGAAAAAAGCCCGTGAAATTTGGTACCTCAATCGCCGCTACACCGGTGCTGAAGCGGTGGCCATGGGTTTGGCCAACGTGTGTGTGCCACATGACCAACTGGATGCCGAAGTGCAAAAGTGGGGCGAAGAAATTTGCGAACGCAGCCCAACGGCCTTGGCCATTGCCAAGCGCAGCTTCAACGCCGATACCGCGCATCAGTCCGGCATTGCAGGCTTGGGCATGTATGCCCTCAAGCTGTATTACGACACCGACGAGTCGCGCGAAGGCGTGAATGCGCTCAAAGAAAAGCGCAAGCCCGAGTTCCGTAAATATGCCAAGTAAGTCGCCAGACCAAGGAGCCCTGTGATGAATCCCAATCCCTACATTGACGAAGACCTGCAAGCCTTGGCCGAAACCGTTCGTCGCTTTGCCGACGAACGTGTGAAGCCTGGTTTTTTAGAGCGCGACAAAACCCGCGTGTTGGACCGTGCGTTGCTGCGCGAGATGGGCGGGCTTGGATTCATTTGCCCTGAACTGCCAGAAGAGTTTGGCGGTTTGGGCATGGGTTGCTTGGCTGCGGGTGTGATTCACGAAGAAATTGCTCGCGCCGATTTGAGTTTTTCTTACTTGAATTTGTTGGCGTCCTTGAATAGCCAAATTTTGTCCAAGTACGGTAACCTTGAAGTGGTTGGGCCTTGGTTGAAAAAGCTCACCCAAGGTGAAGCCATTTGTGCGATTGCACTGACCGAGCCACGTGGTGGTTCTGATGCGGCTAATTTGCGTTTGCGCATTGACCGTGATGGTGACTTCTACGTGATCAACGGTGAAAAAACATCCATTTCTGCGGCTGACCAAGCTGATATTACTGTGGTGTTTGGTCGCACCGGTAAACCCGAAGATGGCGCACATGGCGTGACCGCCTTGCTGGTGCCTATGGACACACCCGGCTTGACCACCAACCGCTTTGATTGTCATGGCCAACGTGCGATTGGTCGTGGTTCTATCTTCTTTGAAAACGTGCGTGTGCCCGTCAGCCACCGTTTAGGTGATGAGAACAAAGGCTTTGTGCAAGTCATGCACGGCTTTGATTTTTCGCGTTCACTCATTGGTTTGCAGGTGTTGGCCGTGGCGCGTGTGGCGTTGGAAGAAACATGGGAATACATCACGCAACGTCAGGCATTCGGTCAACCGCTGTCTGCCTTTCAAGGTGTGACCCACCCACTGGCGCAATTCGACACCGAAGTGGAGGGCGCTCGTCTGTTGTGCTTGCAAGGTTTGTGGCTCAAAGATAAGGGTTTACCTCATACCGCAGAAGCGGGTATGGCCAAGTGGTGGGGCCCCAAGCTGGCCTACGATGTGATTCACCAATGCTTGCTGTGCTACGGCCACGGCGGTTACGACCGAGGTTTGATGGAGCAACGCTTGCGTGATGTGTTGGGCTTCCAGATTGGCGACGGTACCGCGCAAATCATGAAGACCATCATTGCGCGCACACGGGCTGGGCGCAAGTTTGTTCCGGCCTAAATCGCAAGTTTAAAAATAAAAAAACATAGATCCACACAGGAGACAACCATGGAATTTGATGCAGTCTTAATCCCCCCACGTCGCGCACACAGCATTGCCAAAGGTTTTTGGCATGACCGCACCATCAACGATGACCTCGACGCCTGCGTTGCAGCCTGCCCCGATCAAACTGCACTGACAGCGGTCCAAGCTGAAACTGGCGCGGTGACACGCTTTACCTACCGCGAGTTGTCCAACATGGCAGACCGTGTGGCGGTGGGTTTGACCAAGCTCGGTGTGGGCAAGAACGACATCGTGGCTTGCCAGTTGCCTAACTGGTGGCAGTTCACCATCACTTACTTGGCTTGCTCACGCATTGGTGCGGTGATGAACCCGCTCATGCACATCTTCCGCGAGCGCGAGTTGTCGTTCATGCTCAAACACGGTGAAGCCAAGGTGCTCATCATTCCGCATACCTTCCGTGGGTTTGATTACGAGCAGATGGTGAACGGCTTGAAGCCAACCCTGCCCGATTTGAAACATGTGGTGGTGGTCAATGGCGCGAGCGCGAACAACTTTGAGGCTTTGCTCAGTGGCCCCGAGTGGGAAAAAGAAAGCAACGCGAAAACCGTGTTGACCCAGCACCGCCCCGGTCCAGACGATGTGACGCAACTCATTTACACCTCAGGCACCACCGGTGAACCCAAGGGTGTGATGCACACCGCCAACACGGTGATGGCCAACATCATTCCGTACGCCGCACGTTTGCACTTGGATGCCAACGATGTGGTGTTGATGGCGTCGCCCATGGCACACCAAACCGGTTTCATGTACGGCTTGATGATGCCCATCATGCTCAAGTCCAGCGCCGTGTTGCTGGATGTGTGGGAGCCGTTGCGTGCGATTGATTTGATTCGTAACGAAAGCGTCACTTTCACCATGGCCTCTACGCCGTTCTTGACCGACTTGGCCAAAAACGTCGAAGAGTCTGGCAAAAAAGTTCCCACGTTGCGCACCTTCTTGTGCGCGGGGGCACCTATTCCGGGGCCTTTGGTGGAGCAAGCGCGCAGTGTGTTGGGCACCAAGATTGTCTCGGCCTGGGGTATGACTGAAAACGGTGCCGTGACGTTGATTGAACTCAACGACCCCGATGAGCGGGCCTTCACCACTGACGGTTTACCGCTGCCGGGTGTCGAGCTGAAAGTGGTCAATGACGATGGCGTGTCTTTGCCTGCAGGCGAGGCGGGCAAGCTGTATGTGCGTTCGTGCTCTAACTTTGGCGGGTACTTGAAGCGTGCGCATCTCAACGGCACCAATGCTGAAGGTTGGTTTGAAACGGGAGACTTGGCTCGCTTGGATGTACAAGGTTATGTGCGTATCACAGGGCGCAGCAAAGACGTCATCATTCGTGGTGGCGAGAACATTCCTGTGGTGGAAATTGAATCGTTGTTGTACCGCCATCCTGCCATTGCGATGGCAGCCATCGTGGCGTACCCCGACGAGCGTTTGGGTGAACGTGCTTGTGCCGTGGTGGTGTTGAAGCCGGGTCAAAGTTTGGACTTGCCAGCCTTGGTTGAGTATCTGAAAGCACAAAAAATTGCATTGCAGTACATCCCAGAAAAATTGGAGATTCGCGATGCCATGCCTTCAACGCCTTCCGGAAAAATTCAGAAATTCAAATTGCGTGAAATCTTGCGCGACGAGAAACGCTGAGCAAAGGAAGTATGGCCATGTCTCAACCCACTGTGCTGTCAAAACGTCAAGGTCGTGTGGGCGTGCTCACGTTGAATCGACCTGAGCAACTCAATGCTTTGAATGACACCCTGATGGATGCTTTAGGCGAAGCTTTGCTTGCGCTGGATGCAGACGATGGC
>CANGOY010000004.1 GCA_947455585.1 Comamonadaceae bacterium | reverse complement strand
TGTTGTTGGACTTTTTGTTTACTTTCAACATTCTTTGCAGCTTGGTGGTGATCATGATCGCCATCGGCACACGTAAGCCCCTCGAGTTTTCATCTTTCCCAACTGTCTTGTTGTTTGCCACCATGTTGCGCTTGGCGCTAAACGTGGCATCCACCCGTGTGGTGTTGGTCAACGGCCATGAAGGTGCGCACGCTGCCGGTAAGGTGGTTCAGGCGTTCGGTGAGTTCGTGATCGCTGGTAACTATGTGGTCGGTTTCATCATCTTCGCGATTTTGATGATCATCAACTTCGTGGTGGTGACCAAAGGTGCTGGTCGCGTCTCAGAGGTGAACGCGCGTTTCACGTTGGATGCGATGCCTGGTAAACAAATGTCGATTGACGCTGACTTAAACGCTGGCGTGATTGATCAAGAAACCGCCAAACAACGCCGCGCCGAGCTTGCCCAAGAATCTGACTTCTTTGGCTCCATGGACGGTGCTTCTAAATTCGTGAGCGGTGACGCCATGGCTGGCTTGTTGATTCTGTTGATCAACTTGATCGGTGGCTTGATCATCGGTGTGGCCCAGCATGATTTGCCAGTGGCTGAGGCCGGGCGCATTTACACCTTGCTCACTATTGGTGACGGCTTGGTGGCTCAAATTCCATCGTTGCTGTTGTCGCTGGCTACGGCCATCATCGTGACCCGCGTCACGACCGCTGAATCTATCTCTGAGCAGGCTTCTGTTCAGTTGGCTAACCCAAGCGCCTTGTTTATCTCTTCTGTGATCTTGATGATCTTGGGCATGGTGCCTGGCATGCCTCACTTGATGTTCATCACCTTGGCCTTGGCATCTGCGGGTCTGGGCTTAATGATTGTCACGCGAGACGTGCAAGAAGAACAAGCCGAGCAAGCGGTCAAAGACGCCACACCGGCTGATGCCCCAAAAGAGCTCGACTGGGACGATGTAGACCAAGTCGACCTCATTGGTTTGGAAATCGGCTACGGCTTGATTCCTCTTGTCAACGCCGAAACTGGCGGTGAGCTGATGACGCGCGTCAAAGGTGTGCGGAAGAAATTGTCCGCTGAGTTGGGCTTCTTGGTCCAGCCTGTGCGTATCCGTGATGACTTGAACATTGACCCAGACGCTTACAACATCGTGCTCAAAGGCGTTGTTCGTGGCAAAGGCGAAGTCAAAGTGGGTCGCGAGTTGGCCATCAATCCAGGCCATGTGTACGGTCACTTGGAGGGCATTCCTACCCGCGAGCCAGCTTTTGGTTTGGAGGCCGTGTGGATTGAACCTTCTCAGCGCGACCAAGCCCGCACCCTTGGCTATACCGTGGTCGATGCTGCCACTGCTATTTCTACTCACCTCAATAAAGTGCTGCGCGAAAACGCCTCTGATATGTTGAGCCACGACGAAACTCAACAGTTGCTCGACAAGTTGGCCGCCAAGTCACCCAAGATTGTGGAAGACCTCGTACCCGGCAAGTTGTCACTCGGCATCTTGACCCGCACTTTGCAAAACCTTTTGGCTGAGTCTGTGTCCATCCGTGACATGCGCACAATTGCTGAAGCTTTGACCGAAGCCAGCACCCGCACACAAGATCCAGAACAACTCACCGCCATGGTTCGCCCCAAGCTTGGCCGCATGATCATGCAAAGCCTGATCGACGGCGACAACGGTTTGCAAGTCATGACGCTTGAGCCCTCCCTCGAGCAGCTGCTGCACAACGTGTTGCAACAAAGCCAACCAGGTCAAGCCGTGGTGATGGAGCCGGGCTTGTCTGAAAACTTATTTGCCGGTCTGCGCGATGGCGCGCGCACCGTAGAAGAAATGGGCCACCCCGCTGTGTTGGTGGTGTCCCCCGTGATTCGTGGTTGGTTGTCCAAAGCCGCACGATTCCGCGTGAACGATTTGACTGTGCTGTCTTACAGCGAAATTCCGGACGATCAGGCCGTGAAAGTGATCCACACCGTGGACGCTAAAGCCAGATAACCGTAAACCTATAACTAAGACAGAGTGAGCTGACCTATGGAACTCAAACGAATTCTTGCCCGCGACATTCGCGCTGCTAACGAAAAGGCCGTGGCCCAATACGGCCCCGATGTGCTCGTCATCTCGAGCGGTCAAGTCAATGGCTTGACCGAGCTAATAGTAGCGGTAGATCTGGCGCCTCTCACGCCTGAGGAAGCCGATCCGTTTGTGAAAACCCAATACGCAACATCAGGCAAGCCCTCTGGCAAGTTCGATGTGTTGTTAGGTCAAACCATTGACAAAAACAAACGCGATGCCCGCGAGCGCCAAGCCACCAAAGTGGTCAAACCTATCGTAGAAATGGCTGCCAAGCCTGCCGCGTCTAAAGCTAAACCTGCTGTCAAAGTAGTTGCCCAACCTGTAGACGAATCAGTCAAGAGTGCCGAAGAACACGACACCTTGCGTGGCCGCGAAATCGTGGCGTTGGTGCGTGAAGAACTCAACTCACTGCGCCGTGAATTCAAACTCGGCCAGCAAATGGCGGCTTGGCAACAAGGCGGTATGCAATTACCAGTTGCCATCGCACCTTTACGTGATGCCTTGAACGATGCCCCTATTCCAGTCGCGTTGCGCGCCTTATTAATCGACAACATCAAAGACCACGACAACATGGCTGATGCCATGGGCGCATTGAACCGTCAGTTAGCTCATTCCGTAGAACAAGAACAAGCCCAAACGCCTGTATCGGGTATTCATGCACTGGCTGGCCCTTCGGGTGCTGGTAAGTCGATGATGGTGGCCCGCTTGGCGCAACACGCAGCGCAACTCCTTGGCAGCGAAAAAGTCATGGTCATCAGCTTCCAGGACCAGCGTGCTGGCGCTTGGAACCAAACCCAATTGCTGTGCGCCCAGTCGGGTGTGGACTCGTTCCGAGCCACCAATGCCTCAACTTTGAAGTTGTTGCTTGACGAGCACACTGACCGCAAACTCATCTTGATTGACACCGCAGGCGTGCAAATGAACGAGCGTTTGGCCGACATTCGCGCTTTGAATCTCAATGTGCAGTGTCATGCCGTGATTCCAGCTGATGCATCTGCCGCCAACATCCGCCGTGTGTTTGATAACGCTGACAATGTGTGGGCCTCATTGATGCTCAGCAAGTTAGACGAGTCCACCCAGCCTTGGGCTTTGTTGCAGTTCTTGACCGATAAGTCTTTGAGCGTGTCTGTCGCTAGCCACGGCGACCGCACGGCAGACTTAGTGCAAGACGTGTCCTTGGCAGGCTTGGTGCAATGCGCCCTAGATAACTTGCCTTTGCCTGACACGGAAGTGCAAACGCAAACCAAAGTCCAGCTCAGCGAGCGCGAAGCCGCTGTCAATGAATTGGCGACTTCCAAACTGGCGCAAATCGCAGCTAAATTTAAAACCGAAACCACAGGCTTGACCCATGAGTAATCCACGCAGAACAGAAGTCATCGGCATTGCCAGCGGCAAGGGTGGCGTAGGTAAAACCACCACCTCCATCAATTTGGCAGTTGCCCTGACCCAGCTGGGCCACAGCGTCATGCTCTTTGATGCCGATTTGGGTTTGGCTAACGCACAAATTGCACTCGGTGCCCGCGCTGAGTACAACTTAGGTCACTTCTTGGCAGGTCAAAAAACCTTGCAAGAAATTCTCATCACCACCCGCCAAGGCGTGAAGCTCATCCCCGGAGCCTCTGGTATGCAAGAGTTGGCAGGCCTGAGCGACATTCAAGCGGCCAGCATCGTGCAGTCGTTTGGCGTTTTGGCCGATGATGTCGACTATTTGATCGTTGACGTGGCAGCGGGCATTTCACCCTCTGTTTTGTCTTTCTTGGCCGCATGCCAACGTCGCTTCATCGTGGTGAAAGATGACCCGTCGTCGATTGCCGATGCCTATGGCACCATCAAGATCTTGAGCAAAGAGATGGGCCTCGACGAAATTTACCTTTTGCCCAACATGGTTCGAAGTCAGTCCGAGGGCTGGAAACTGTACAAAAAGCTCAACGACGTCTGTGTGCGTTTTTTGGGCGAGTCGGTGCACTACCTCACCTCAATCGAGGAAGACGAAATGGTGTTGCGTGCCCTCAAAAAATACCAGTCGGTGATGGAACTCGCCCCTGGCACAGCCGCCGCTCGTGACTACATGCGCTTAGCTGAGGCATGCACACACTTGCGTCCGATTGACCACCCCTCGGGCGGTTTGCAATTCTTCATGGAGCGACTGATGAAAAACAGTTCGACCGACGAATGAGGGCCCTCACGCCCGCCGAAATGTACGGCACCTGCAAGCCCAAAGGCGAAGACTTGGTCATGGCCCACTTGGGTCTGGTCAAACGCGTGGCCTTGCACTTGAAGGCCCGTATTCCTGCCTTTATGGAGCTCGACGAGCTGATTCAAGTGGGCATGATTGGCCTGCTCGAAGCTTCGCGCGCGTTCGACCCCGTCAAAGGCATTGAGTTTGAAAACTTCGCTCACAGCCGTGTGCGCGGAGCCATGTTGGATGAGGTGCGACGTTTGTCGTTTCTGCCTCGCTCAGCCGTAGCCTTCAACAAAGAACACAACACGACCGTACACGCTTTGGCAGCCGAGTTAGGCCGCGCGCCCACGCAGGCTGAAATTGCTGATTACATGGGCAAAGACTTAGAAGAGTTTCACAGAGAGCGTGGCAAGGCCAAGCGCTTTGAGACCTATTCCATGGAAGTGGTCACCGAAGAGGTGATGACAATTGCCGACGACAGCTCGCAGCAACCCGATGTAATCGTGGAAGAGGCGCAGTTCATGGATGCCGTGACGGACGCCATTGCGCAGTTGCCCGAGCGTGAACAGCTGGTCATGCAGCTCTACTACGTGGAAGAGTTCAACCTCAAAGAAATTGGCGAAACCTTGGGCGTTAGCGAATCTCGCGTGAGCCAAATTTTGTCTTCGGTAGTCAAAAAACTGCGTGGCACACTGAAGGTGGACAACGCTTCGGAAACCGAGAAGGCTGAGACAAGGAGACGCGCATGAGTAACTTCATGATGAACATGATCTCTTGGGTCTTGTTGCTTCTGGTCATCTTGACGCTGTACCTCATCGACAAGATCAACCATTTGGCCAAGATGTACGAGGCGCCTAAGCCTGAGACGCACGGTATGTCTGGCATGTCCGAGCTCGAAACAGAAATTCCTGGTGACTTGCTGTTTTCTGGTCTCGAAGGCAAAAAACTATGGGACGCCATGAATGGCAAACAGGTCGAGGGCTTTGAAGCTACTTTGATCGAGGCCTTGCGCCCCCATTACGAACCGATTCTTCGCGAGCACATCACTGCCACATTCAAAGACGGTCTCGAAGAAGTGGGCGGAGATGAAAGCAAAGTGCCCAGCTCGATGCGCAAGATTTCGACAGTGCGCGGTCATATTCAATCTTGGTTACCACCGCAGCATTTGGGCAGTATTTACCGCTCTGCTTTGGAATTCGCAGGTAGTTATGCCAACGATCCAGAACCAGAGGTGTTGCTGCGTTTGAAGCAAACCGTCGACAGCGTGGTCGACATGCTCTACCAACGTGTGGGCATCACCAACGAAGTACCGTTCTCAGCATTCTTGTTCGAAGACATGCCTGCGACTGATACGGAAGATGCCATGCTGGCTTTGACCGATGAGTCTGGCAACACCAGCATCTTGGGTGACGGCGTGATCGAAGACAGCGATGAGCGCAAGCCCACGCCCGAAGAGTTGGCCCAAGGCCGAGAGCATGCACAAGCTTATGAAGATGTGCAGCGGCAAGAAGTTGCCGCTGAGACCATCGAGGCGGTGATGCATTCCGAGCCAGAACTCCATGAGGCTGACGAAGTACCTGTGTCTCCAGAGCCAAAGCCTATTTGATCGGATGTTTGTTCAGATGTCGCTCAAGTTTGCTAAGCCCCTTCCGATACTGCCTGTGTAAGCAAAGAAATACACAGGAGTTAATCAAATGCGAGCCAATTCACGAGCCATTCAAAGTTACGGCGATGTCAAAGTCAGCAGCGGCGTTGCTACGGCCAATAATGTGCAATTGATTCAAATGTTATTTGATGGCTTGTTGGAAAGCTTGTCCACGGCACGTGGCCACATCCAACATAAGAATATCAACGAGAAGTCCAAAGCCATTGCACGTGCTAGCCGCATTGTTATTGGCCTTCAAGGCGCCTTGGACTTCGAAAAAGGTGGTGATCTGGCTAACAACCTCAATGAGTTGTACAGCTATGTGACCCGCCGCTTGTTTCACGTCAATGCCCACAATGATTTGGCAGTGTTGGACGAGATTCACGGTTTGATGCGCGAAATTCGCGACGCCTGGGAAGGTATGCCTTCTTTGGTGCCAGCGAGCAACCGACCCGTCGGCATGATGAACTGATCAAGCTTTTCTGCATTTCGGCAGAATTGGCTTATTTATCAGTTAATCTTGCAGGCTGTCGGGATAATTTTTAGGCGCACCCAAGTTTTCAGCTTGGATGCGCCAACCTGCTTGGGGAGAGTGTTAGATGTCAGCAATTATTGGTTTGGTCGTTCTGTTCATTTGCGTGTTCGGCGGTTTTGTGATCGCCGGCGGTAGCTTGGCGCCCATTATCAAATCTACTCCCTATGAGATGTTTATTATTGGTGGCGCTGGTGTTGGCGGCATGATTACGGGTAACTCAGGCGCTGTGTTTAAAGGCGCTTGGGGTGGTATGGGCCGTGTGTTGAAAGGCCCCAGATACCACAAGGAAGACTACATCGGCATCATTGCAGTCATCTCTAAGTTGATGAAAACGCTCAAGGCTGAGGGTGCTGTGGCGATGGAATCGCACGTTGAGAACCCAGAGGCCAGTGCAATTTTTGGTGAATGTCCCAAGATGTTGGCGGACCACGGTTTGGTCGGCCTGATTTGCGACACCATCCGTTTGATGGTGGTGTCTTCAGGTACTTTGAGCCCGTACGCGGTGGAAGACGTGATGACCACGTCTATCAAGCACCACCACCACAGCGAAATGCAAAACGCCGACGCGCTTTCTACTCTGGCCGGCGCTTTGCCCGCGCTGGGTATTGTGGCTTGCGTGTTGGGCGTGGTTAAGACCATGGGTGCGATTGACCAACCCCCACCTGTGCTGGGTGCCTTGATTGGTGGCGCGTTGGTGGGTACGTTCTTGGGCGTGTTCTTGGCTTACGGTATTTTCGAACCGTTTGGTAAACGCTTGGTGCAAATCATTGACGAAGACAGCGAGTCATTGAAGGTCGCTCAGCAAGTCATCATCGGCAACATGCACGGTTACCCCGTTCCCCTGATCATCGAAGCCGCTCGTGTGTGTATCAACCACCACGCGCAGCCAACCTTTGGCGAACTCTTTGACGCGTTGAGGAAATAATGGCTGACGAAAAAGACGCGGCCGCCGCACCGGAAGACGCCGACAAAGCAGCACAAGAAGCCGCAGCATCTGCTGCAGCTGCTGCGGCAGAGGCGGCTAAAGCCGAGGAAGAGAAAGAAAAAGAAGCGGCGCCTGCGCCCGTCATCATCATCAAGAAAATCATTGATGAGGGCCACGGCGGCGCTCACGGTGGTGCTTGGAAGATTGCGTTGGCTGACATGATGACGGCCATGATGGCCTTCTTCTTGTTGATGTGGCTCTTGGGCGCGTCCAACGAAGACCAGCGCAAAAGTATTGCTGACTATTTCAAACCCACGTCACAAAGTTTGGTGGCCATTGGTCAATTGGCAGGCTCCAACGGCGTGTTGGGTGGTCGCTCCATCATTGACCCCGATGGCTTTCCGTTTGCTGCCAAGCAAACCGCGTTGCTGGAACGTTTGACGCCTCGCTCAGAGGGCGGCCCCAACCCCAGTACCGACCCCGGTCAAGAAAACAACAACCCCTACTCAGACCCAGACAAGCTGACGCCTGAGCAGAAGAAAGAAATTGCTGCAGCGCAAGAAAAAGCCGACTTTGACAAGCTCGAAAAAGAGATTGAGCAGAAGTTGTCTGAAAACAAAAAGCTTGGCGGTTTGAAAGACCAAGTGTCG
The DNA here is from genome assembly GCA_947455585.1 of Comamonadaceae bacterium. GTDB lineage: Bacteria > Pseudomonadota > Gammaproteobacteria > Burkholderiales > Burkholderiaceae_C > Limnohabitans. Next base: position 14,423 of record CANGOY010000004.1, on the reverse strand, counting down.
GTCACGCGTGACAAGCAGGGCCTGCGCATTGAAATCATCGACAAGGCTGACTTTGCGATGTTCCCAAGCGGTGGCATGAGCATGCAGGGTAAAGCCTCGAGCTTGATCAGCGAAATTGCAGCTTCTTTGGCCGATATGCCCAACAAGATTGCCATTCGAGGCCACACCGACAGCGTTCCCTTCAACAACAAAGAAGGCCGCAACAACTGGTCACTTTCTGCTGAACGTGCCGAAGTGACCCGTGCTTTGCTAGAGAAGAGTGGCATCAAAGAAAATCGTTTTGCCCGTATTGAGGGTGTGGCGGACACCGACCCGTTCAACCCTAAAGACCCACGCGACCCACGTAACCGTCGCATGAGTATCACGGTGCTTTACAACGAACAAGACTAAGCCCTGTTGCTTAGGCGCAAAAAAGGCAGCTCATTGAGCTGCCTTTTCTGTTGGCGCAAGTGACCGAGGACGGTCAGCGGTAAGCGCTGTTGCGGGCTTAGGCCGCAGGTCGCAGCTCGTATTTGTTGATTTTTTCAATCAAGGTGGTGCGCTGCAAGTTCAGCAGCTTGGCAGTGCGAGAAACATTGCCCGAGTTACGGTTGAGCGCTTGCTCGATGATGCTGCGCTCGATTTGCGCCATGCGCTCTTTGAGCGACAAGCCTTCGGGCGGCAGCTGAGGCATACCTTGGGCCAACATGATGAGGCCCTCGATCTCGTTTTCCTCTTCCTCGGGCTCCTCGTTCATTTCGGCCAACACCTCGGGTGGTGGCGTCATTTCGAGTTTGGCCAGCAAAGGGGCCTGTGCTTGTAGCTCGGCCTGTGCAGAGACCAAGCCTTTGGGAAGAAGGGTAGGGGGGATAGCGCGCAGGTCGAGTTCTTGGCCGGCGTACAGGGTGCTGAAACGGTCGACCACGTTGGAGAGCTCACGCACATTGCCTGGCCATGGGTACTTTTGCAAAGCTGCCATGAAGTCGGGTTTGAAGCGAATCGGCTGTTTGCCAAAGTTGGTGCATTTTTTTGCGAAAAATCCTAACAATTCCGGGATGTCAGTGTTGCGTTCACGCAACGGAGGTGTCACCATCGGCAACACATTGAGGCGGTAATACAAATCTTCACGGAACCGATTGGCTGCAATTTCGGTTTCCAAATCGCGGTGGGTCGCTGCAACCACGCGCACATCGACCTGCACTTGACGGGTTCCACCGATGGGATCCACGGTGCGTTCTTGCAGCACTCGCAGAAGTTTTACCTGCATGTCCAGCGACATGTCGCCAATCTCATCGAGGAAGATGGTGCCGCCATGAGCCAGCTCAAAGCGACCAATGCGATCGGCCACGGCGCCCGTGAAGGCGCCCTTGCGGTGGCCAAAAAGCTCGCTCTCAAGCAAATCCTTGGGAATGGCGGCGCAGTTGATTGGCACAAAGTTGGCACCGCAACGGTCTGATTGCTCATGCAGTAGCCGAGCTAACAGCTCCTTACCTGTACCGCTTTCGCCGGTGATCATCACGGTGGCATTGGAGTTGGCCATCGTCGCGACCAATTGGCGCAAGGTAGCAGCTGACTCGCTGGAGCCAATAAAGTTTGTTGTGGGTTTCATGTCAAAAATTCCTACACATCATTGTCGGTGACAACAAATCTTTCACAAGACAGAAAAAGTATTCGTATTGCAATTTGTTAAAGATACAGGGGTCTGTGCCGAATCAAGTGGGAGACCTCTCAAGGACATAGACATGAACCGCATCACCCTCTGGGCTGTGACAGCCTCCGCCATCCTGTTGACCGCTTGTGCCAACACGCCCCCGCCCATGCCCGCGCAAGCCCGCATGGATGACAGCGCCAATATGATCACGCCCATGACCCAAAAGCGTGAGACCTTGGTCGCCACAGGTTATGCGGTCATTAGTATTCAAAACCACCGCAATCCTGCCCAGCAGCGTTTGCTGGCCATCCGTGCATCCAAACTTGACGCTTACCGCGCCTTGACCGAACAGGTCTATGGCCAACAGCTCGATGCCAGCACCACCGTGGCTGACATGACTGTGATGAGCGATACCTTCCGCGCCCGTGTGGAAGGTGTCATTTATGGCGCAGTGCTGGTCAGTATCACCCCTGTGGGCGATGACACCTATGAAACCACCATGTCGCTCGACCGCAATGTGGTCAACGACTTGCGCGCTTTGTACATCGCCAGCTTGAGCAGCCGTCGCAACTAAGCATCGGCTGAGAGACTTTGCTTATGTGGACTTTGTCATGTCGACACCTACGCATCGCCGCCCTGTTGGGTTTGGTGGGTGTCAACTTTTCCGTCGCCGCGGCTGACTTGAGCGCTGAAGAGCGCCTTCAAGCCATTCGTGGTGCGATGGTCGAAGCAGCGATGAAGTCCAACACGCGCGTCAGCGCCACCAGCTGGATGGAGAGTGACGGCAAGTTGCGCGAGCTCAACCGTTTTTCGTCTGAAATCAAACTGCGTGATGTGCAGGTTGCTCAATACGTGCGTGATGCTGGACAACAGCCTCAAGCAGAGTTGGCGGTCACTAACTCGGTAGAGGCTGTTAAGCCAGGTCGCTGCGAAGCGCCCCAAGCCAAAGCCCCTTTGCGCCAAGTGATGACGGTGGGGATGGACTTGTCGTCAGGCTTGGCACCGGTTCAGCGCTACCAAGCGCAGCAACTCGGGTTTGCAGCGCGTTCGCGCTTGATGCAAGCCGCTGCGCGTTCTGAGCGCTGGCGCCTTATCAGCACCCAGGCACAGCCACGCACCTATGACCGTTTGGTTCATGGCCATGGTGAAGAGCATGTGCAATGGCACGCGCAACTCACCGTGACGCCCGTGCCTTTGAGCGGCGTGTCAGATGACTATTCCACGTTTGGCTTGACCTTGCAGGTCAGCGGTCCTGGCCAGCGCCAAGGTTGGTTCACGGCCGAAGAGGTGGTGGTGCCCAGTTTGCCCACACAAGGTTACGGCACACCGAAGATGGACACCGACACCAATGCCGCCATTGCCCGTGCTGTGACGGCCATGGTGCAGCAGCTCGACAAGCAACTGGCCTGCGAACCACAAACCTTCTCAGTGGAACAAAAAGATGGCCGCTTGGCCCTCAATGCCGGCAGCAATGCGGGCTTGCGTGTGGGCGACAAGCTCATGATTGCAGACCCCTCTGTGCTGCCACGTCATACGCTAGAGCCTGGCGCACTTGACGCCGCGGTGCTGGCCGAAGTCAAATCAGTCACGCCTTACCAAGCTGAAATCAAGCAAGTGGCTGGACGCAAACAAAAATTCAATGGGGCCTGGGTAGCTTGGCCTTACACCTACTAAAAATTGACGGGAGAACCGATCATGAACACAACTATCACTTCCGTTCGCGCTTGGTTATGCTGCTTTGTTTTGGCAGCCTCTTCGATGACGCTTGCAGCAGCCCCAGACCAACGCAGCACCTACAAAGTGGAGCCGGGTGACACGCTGGACAAAGTCATCAAAAAAACCATGCCTGAAAGTCCTTTGCGCCTTGAAATTTTGCGCAACGCCTTTGTGCAACAAAACCCACAAGCCTTCACCAAATCGCCCCCCCGTTCGTTGATGGCGGGTGTTGTGTTGAACGTGCCCAACCATGACGATTTGTTGCGTACCTTTATGTTGCCCGGCTACGTGCCTGGTAACAGTGGCATGCATCGAGGTGGCGGCTACTCTACAGCTGACATGAACATGAGCGAGCGCAAAAACTGGGTGCGCTTCCCCTAAGGCGTTGCCATGGCCATTTTAGGACCCGAAGGCATCAGCGCTGTCGCGCGCGTGGCACCGGTCCATGCAGAAATTCGCACGGTCTATGTCGAGGCTCCTGTCGCGCGTCAGTTGGGCTTGCATGATGGTCAAGTTGTGCAAGCCACTGCCACGGTGGTGAACCACCAGCTCAAACTAGTGCTCAATGAGCATGCTTTCAATGTGCCCTTGTTCCCCTATATCAAAGAGGGTGATGTGGCGCAATTGCGTGCTCAGTTACTACCCACGGGTAAGTGGACGCTTCAGCTTTTGCACACAGGCAGTTTTGCGGGAACAGAAGCATCTTCCGCTTCCATGCCGACACGCATGAATACCTTGATGTTTCAGCCTGCTGGATTTACAAGCTTGCTTGCTCTGCTGCGTCCAGGGGTGTTGGAGAGCTTGATTCCCCAGGTGCTAGACACTGGAGAATTGAAAAAGCGCATCAGCGCACAACGCTTAAGCATGAGCAGCTTGCAGCCTCAGGCGTTGAAGCGGCTTTTGTTAGGTCATATCAAAACCAGTGAATCCAGCTTGGCGGAAGGCGAACCTGTGACTGACAACACCAAGGTCTTGCTGCGTTTGTTGATGGCCGAGCGCGCTCGTGTCGAAGAGCAAGGCAGTGATGCTGATCAAAGCCTGCACCATGCGCTGGATGAGCTCGAAGGGGCACAAGTCCAATCTGCACAAATCTTGAACAAAGGTGAAATCAATTTTGCCTTGGTGATTCCCTTCCGTGATGCAGATCCTGTTGAGTTGCACTTCGAGCAAAAAGGCAACAAGCCTGGTCAGCCCAAGAACCCATTGGTGGTGAACATGCACACACAAAGTCGAGTGCTGGGTGAGGTGTGGCTTAAAACCACAATCTCTGGAAATTCCCAAGTCGATCTCACCATGTGGGCAATGAAAAAGGACGTGGCTGATCTTGCTAAATTCAACGCAACTGACCTGACCGATGAGCTTGAAAGTGCAGGGTTACGTATGGGGAGTTTTCAGGTCTACAACGCCCCAAGACCCGATGCAACAGAAGATCATCCACCGCCAGAACACGGTAGTTTGATCGACACTCGTGTATGACTGAAAAACATTACATGCAAGCTGTGGCCTTGGAGTACGGTCGCAATAAATCCCCCGTTCTGACCGCCAAGGGCGATGATGAGTTGGCACGTCGCATCGTTGCGGAAGCCAAGAAACAGGGTGTGTACGTGGCCGAAGACCCACGGCTGTTGGCTATGCTGAGCCGCCTCGATGTGGGTCAAGAAATTCCGGAAGATATGTTCACCGCGGTAGCCGTGATTTTGGCGTGGGTGTATTGGCTCAAGGGCATGCAGCCCGGGGATGAAAAGCCAGCGATGCCTCAAAAGGCTTGAAGCAAAATGCAGTTGTTTTAGGCTTCTGAGTAGCCTCGACCGCCGCTTCTGCGACCACGTGACAGCCTACCCAAGCGGTCGTAAATTTCAACCGAGCTGGAGGGGTCCTGCATTTGCAAACTTTGCAATGCTCCACGGATGGCGTCGATCTTTCGGCCGATCAGCACTTCGTTGCGGCGATGCATGTCGCGGCAATATGCCATGTGTTCTTTGAATGCATCCCACTCAGGACCCAGTGCGTCTGCAGAGTCAGGCCCTTGAATGCCAGCTAGCTGCGCGAGTTGCTGCAACAGTTCATTCTTGTTAGCTTGAGACGCTTCGAACGCGTCTAGGTTTTGCACTTTCAATTGCTCGAACTCCAGCTCAAGCATCTCTTGAAGTGTCTGAGCCAACGCCATGGCCAGCTCAAGCGAGGAGGCTTGTGCTTGGTTCGGTAGGCGGGTCATAGCGTGCAAAGATCAATCAATTAGAGATCATTTTTTCGAGTGCAACAAAGTTCTCAGCAATACGGCGAGGGTTCACAGGGTAGTTGCCTTCCTTGATCGCCTGCTTGATCGCTTCTACTTTGGAGCGGTCGAAGTCTGGCTGTGCCATGACTTTTTGTGCGACGTTGCTCAAGCTCACTTTGTCTGCTCCTGCGGAAGATGCTTTCTCTATAGATGGAGCCAAATCTTCCTTGGCTTGCGCGGCAGAAGGGCTTCGTTTTTCGACTTTGTCGATGCTGCTACGCAGAGCAGCGTTAGATTGCGTCATCCGACCGTAGTTTGAAATTGCGTCATTCATGATGTTTTCACTTTCTTAACCTGTTAAGCAGGTCAAACTTTTTCACAACACTTCAATCGACCTCAAATTCTAGAACTTGAGCGTTTTTTTGAAATATCTTTTTAAATACCACTTTTCACCTCAGTTTCGCGGCATTCGGTCCAGTAATCACGCCATATAGTGATCGACCCGACTCGACATTTTTCAAGCGAATTTGTTCACCTAAACCACCATCTTGCAATGCTTCCGCGCGCATTGTTATGGAAAAGCCTTGTCCTTCGCCTGCTGTGACCTGAACCTCTTGTCCGCGCTTGACCAACACAGCGGTCTTCACATCGTACGAACGCAGAGGGGTGTTGGGCGTGAGGTCACGCACCAACTCCATATTTTTTAATAAATTAGCATCGGTAATGATTTGATTTTCCATGCCAGCGGTTGGCATTTCGGCGTAACTGAACATCGCAGGTGTGATGACCGTGCCGCGCTTGAGCAGCTCTTTAGACACCAAGACTTTGTAAAGTGCAGGCGCTGCCGGGCTAGTGCGATTGGCAGGAGCGATGGCTTGACCTGTGTTCAAGTTGACGAAAAGCTGCCACGCAGGCTGAGCACAGCGTACTCGAATGGCGGGCTGATTGGGGAAGGGGTGCTCGAATTGCAGGTTTTGTTGACAGCTTTGCACCGTGATGCGGGGGTCTACAGGCACCACTTGGACCTTTTTTCCTTGAAATGCTGGGTGCGTGGCCGCCCATTGTTTGGCTTGTTCTTGCAGTGCTTCGAAGGCGCTGGTCTCCAACACCGAATCTGCCGCTAGCCCAAGCTGAGCCTGGCTTAGTACGGATGCAGCCAGCCACAACACCCAGCGCTTTGCGCGTGGGGTGTCGGTTTTTTTTAGGCACAGCAATTGCGTAGTCATACGGGTCGGTGTTGATGTTTTGACATAAGTTCAGACCCAACCTTACAAGCAAGAACAAAGCCAACTTTTTTACGGACCGATTAAACGGAGCCTTCCATGCGACTCGACCCGTCCTACAACCCTCAGGTGAACACCACCGACTCTTCAGGCATGCCCCAGCTGCCGCGGAGTCAGTTGGCGTATGCCCGTACCGCACCCGCTTTCGCGCGTGCGATGGCCAACGCCAGCCTGTCTGGCTCGTTGGCCCCGGAGGGCAGCAGTGCGCCTTGGAACACGGCGGTGCGTTCAGGTCAAACCTTGACGGGTATAGTGCGCGAGCAAATGGCATCGCGTGGGGTGAACATTTCTAACAACGAAGCCATGCGTTTGGCGCAAACTGTGGCTAGGTCGAACAACATTAGCAACCCCAACATGATTCACCCAGGTCAGCAGTTGAATCTGGACAGTTTGGGCTTTTCATTGCAACAAGCTCAGGCCGTGAACCAAGCTATAGCAGCCAACAAAGCTGCTGCTGTGGCTGCGGCCACACCAGCGGTCACACCTGCTGCAAACGTCAACACCCTCAGCACCAACACAGCTTTAGGTAGCGCCGCCTTGGCTAGCACTGCTCAAGTGCAGTTGCTCACGCGTTCAGATCGCAGTGGCAACGTGGTGCTAGAAAAAACAATCGATCGCGCTATTGAAAAAGGCTTTATTCCGGCGCAAGACAAACAAGCTGTGATGAACAAAATTGTTCAGCTCTCACAAGAACACCGTTTTGCGCCAGATGACTTTGCACGCCTTACTTTGATGGAAAGCGATGGCATGAATCCCAAAGCTTCCAACAGCCGTTGTCACGGCATCATTCAGTTTTGTGATGGCCCTGATCGAGGTGCTGCCAGCGCTGGTTTTGGTGCTAACCCCAAAGCCATTTTGGGTCACAGCGTGTTGCAGCAACTCGACATGGTGGGCAAGTATTTTGATGACACAGGCTTGAAGAACTTTGGTCCTGTCGGTTTGGATGATCTGTACTTAACAGTGCTCACCCCAGCTGCGCGAAATGAAACCCGACCCAATGCAGCCTTGAATATTCCAGGTCAGCAAGCGGCTTACTTGCATGTGAACCGCGACATGCGTGCCCCCATCACACGCAACTCTATCTTGGCTGGTTTGCATCAAAACGCCAATGAACGTTTGGGTACGGAGGTGGCGCAACGCCCCTCCATGCAGGCGGCTCGCATGAGCGCCTACGCAGCTCAAGCTGCGGTGACGGAAGTTCGTTAATTTCTCAAAAGCGGCAAAGTTTTGCCGCTCACACCGTCAAAACCACTGTGGCACAGCTCTTGCATAAATCGATACGAGGTCTCAGAACTTGAGGCCAGGTGTCAATAAACAGGAGTCTTGTTGTGGACGTTTTTCAAACAGCTTTCGGAATACATGAGCGTGCCCTTGGCGTAAGGGGACAGCGCATGGAAGTCTTGGCGCGCAATATCGCCAACGCCGACACGCCTAATTACAAAGCGCAAGACGTTGATTTCAAGGCGATGCTCAAAGAAGCTAAGACTGAATATTTGACAGCCACCAACGAAAAACACTTTGCGGGACTGCAAGAAGCCCCGGACAACGGTATGCGCTATCGCACACCCTTCAACAGCTCATTTGACGGCAATACCGTTGAGATGAACGTGGAGCAAGCCCAATACGGTAAGGCCGCCTCTGAATATCAGGCGACATTGCAGTTCTTGGAAAACCGCATCAGCGGCATGCGCAAAGCCATGCGCGGGGAGTAATGAGATATGCAACTAGATAACGTCTTTGGAATTGCGGGCACGGCGCTCAATGCGCAAGCGGTTCGCATGAACACCACAGCTTCCAACTTGGCCAACGCCAATTCCGTCGCGGGCTCTGAAGAAGAAGCCTATCGCGGTCGTCGTCCGCTCTTCAAGGCATTGATGGACGAACAAATGACACACGGTGGCGCACAGTTTGTTGGTGGCGTCAAAGTTGACCGAATTGTCAACGACCCCGCCCCCATTCGCAAGACATGGGAGCCAGGTAATCCACTGGCCGATAAAGAGGGTTATGTCTTTCACTCTAACGTGAATGAAATGTCCGAAATGGTCGACATGATGGCTGCTTCGCGGTCTTACCAAAACAACGTTGAAGTGGTGAACACCGCTCGTCAATTGATGATGCGCACCCTTGAAATTACCAAGAGCTGATCAAGCTATACAGGAGCCTTAAATGTCCATCGATACAACCTCAAGTCTAAGTTCGTTGCCTAGCGGCATCATGACAACTGCCCAATATGCGGCACAAAAAGCTGCTACACCCCAAAGCACAACGATGGGGCAGGGCGAGTTTTTGACGCTGTTCACTACACAGTTGAAAAACCAAGATCCAACTGATCCTGTGAAAAACGAAGCGTTCGTGGCGCAACTTGCACAGTTCTCGCAACTCGAAGCTACTACAGCAATGAAGACTTCTATGGACAGCATGGTTTCCAGCATGAGCAATGACCGCATGTTGGGCGCTGCTGGTTTGATGGGTAAGCAAGTGGCTGTGCCAGATGGCCCTGTTCAAGTTACTGACACTACGGTGGCTCAGGGCACGATCAATGTGCCAACAGGTGCAGATGGCATTCAGTTACAAGTATTTGACAGCAATGGCATTTTGGTTCGCACCCAAATCATGGGGGCGCAGCCTCCTGGCGATGTCACGTTGTCATGGGACGGTATGAACGATGGTGGAACGGCCGTGGCGAACGGTACCTATCGTTACGTGGCTACCGTCAACAGCCAAGGCGTAACAACTAAGCCAACCGTCAATACCTATGCCACGGTGACCGCTGTCAAGAGCGCGGGCACATCGGATGGTGCGATGTTGCTAGAGGTCGCTGGCGGCAAAACCGTCAACTTGGCTGACGTCAAACGCATCAGCAACTAATTCTTAGATTTCAGAATTTCTCTCAGGAGCTAAAGCAAAATGTCTTTCTACACCGCGCTCACAGGTTTGAATGCCGCGACTGCCCAAATGGGTGTCACCTCTAACAACATTGCCAACGTTTCGACCACGGGTTTTAAACGCAGTCGTACAGACTTTGGCGATATTTTTGCCACCTCGCCACTGCAAAAAGCCGATGCAACGATTGGTCAAGGTGTCGCTTTGAAGAAGGTGTCGCAAGAGTTCGGTCAAGGTAACTTGGTGTTCTCGTCGAATACCTTGGACTTGGCTATCAGCGGTGACGGTTTCTTTCCTTTGAAATCTCAAGACGGATTCCAAGACATCTTCACGCGTAACGGTGTGTTCATGATGAACGACCAATACAACGTGGTGAACTCAGCCGGCCAAAAATTGATGGCAGCGTCAGTTGACTCGTCCGGCAAAGCGAACTTGAATGACATGAACGTGTTGACCATCCCGCAAAAAACCACGGGTATGGCGGTGCAAACCAGCAAGGTGCAGTTGGGTTTGAACTTCCCAGCTGATGCCACCGTGGTGACAAAGGCATTTGATCGCAACGATCCCACCACGTACAACAAAAGCACAGCGCTGACGGTGTATGACGCGGGTGGTAACTCTTATTTGGCTTCTGTGTACTACGTCAAAACACAAGATGCGAGCCAAGCCAAGCCCAACAACAAATGGCAAACCTATGTGTATGTGGGCGACAAGCTGGTGAATGCGTCCTTGCAACAAGCGACAAACTCGACGGGCGACGTGATGTACGTCAACAAATACGGTGAGCTCAAAGCGAAAAGCGACTTCAAAACCCCTGAAGAGATTGCAGCGCTCAATAGCAGTTTCTCTAAGAAAACCATCAAATTTGGTTTGAACGATTTGACCAACGTTCAAGTCTCTCAGCCAGCTACGGTGGTAGGGGGGACTGCCACCAACTTGGGTACAGGCTCAAACGATGGCATTGATTTTTCCACGTATCAGAACTTAGATAAATCAGACCTGTTGTGGAAGCAGGGCAGCAGCGCTGTGACCTACCAACTCAATACAACCAACTTGAGTAGTTCTGATGATGTCAGTGTGACCTTTGGGCCTGCGGCTGCGCCTGTCAAAGTTGCTGTTCCATCCGTGAACAACGCAGCGCCCACATCATTGGATGTCGCCAATGCCCTGAATTCAAACGCCAGTTTTTCCACATCCTATGTCGCACAAGCGGCCACAAAAGCAACCTTGGTGGGTGCCGCGTTTGGTTCATCCAATCCGACCACATCAGATTTTTCTAGTTTCAGTTTGACAGTCGCTGGTAAAACAATCAATTTGGGCAATCTGAACCCAAGTGGCACCACCATGACTGCGCTAGCAGCAGAAATTCAAAAGCGATTGCGCTCAGAAGACAAAGACGCAACAGATTTGAGCGTGTCAGTTGTGAGTGCGGCGGGTGTCGAAAGTTTGGAAGTCAAAGACGCAGCGGGTCGCAAATTGAGTGACATCAGTTTGACGGCATCGAGCACAGCGACAACAGCAACAGCACCTGACCCAACCAAAACCACATACGCTACTGGCGAGTTGAAAATTACAGCGATTGATCACAACGTCAGTGCGATGGATATCAAAAGCAATTTTCAAATTACCCAGGGTATAGCCAGCACCACCAGCGCAACAAACCCCATTGTTTCGACGCCTAATGACACTGAATATCCCCGATTCACAGCCACTTTCACGCCATCGGCAACAGGTTCTGGCGCAGCACCATACAAAGCCATTTTCGGTACAGCACCTAATCAAACAACGATCACGGGTGAGGCAACAGATACGCTGTCCACATTCGCCGACAAGCTCAATGCCAATGCGACGTTTTCTTCGTCCTACGTGGCAACACTCAATACGGCAGGCACGGGCATTGATGTCATGGCCAAGGATCCACTGACATCCAATGGCACGGTGATCACCCAAGATATTGATATCTTGGATGCATCTTCAACCTCGTTTGGAGAAGTTGCCAATTCAGACGGTAACCCCGCGCCGTCGGCCTTTGCAGGCATGCACAGCATTGATGATTTGAAAAACTTATTCACGATCAATGTGGATGGTTCAACCAATCCAGTCAACGTCGGCTTAGAAGGTTTGGTCGCTTCGATGGCTAATTTACCTGACTCCGTCAGCAAAAAACTCTCTGGCAATCAGATCGCCACCGAGTTGACAAACGAAATCCAGCGTGCCTACGGTGGCGAGAAGCCATTTAACTTTTCCACGGTCGGTACACCCACATTTTCTATGTCGTTGACCAATGCAGACAGCTCTGTCATTGGTAAATTGCCCATTGACTTGGCAGGTAAGGGTGACTTGCGCCATGAAGATTTGGTGCGCGAAGTTCAAAAGCAAATCGACGATAGTTCAGACTATCACGGAAAAGTGACCGTCAGTTATGACACTGCGGCTCAGAAGTTGGTCTTCACGCCAACCGATGCCACAGCCAAGATCACGGTGTCGAGTGACCAATCTGCTATGAACCTCAGCAACCCACTGGTGCAGGGTGTGAATGATTCGAATGTTGGGTTGCCTCTTTCGCCTTCCACATCGACGGCCGCTTACCGCCCACTCAATGATCAACGCTATGGCATGAGTGTTGAATATGACGCAGTGAAGCAAACCTTTGTGTTCCATTCCGGAAGCACAGGCGATGCATCTAGCATTGCCATTACAAACATCCGTCCAGGTAGTTTGGCCACAGAAATTTCAAAAGGCCTTGGCATGACTGGCGATCCTGCGAGTTATGTAGTCGCGCCATCGACGATTAACGCCTTGCGCGGCATCGCCTCTACCCCCGCTGTTTTGACCGGCAACGCCTTGACTGTGAACGTTGACAACAACTTCTCTGTCGACAGCACCAACAACCAGTTTGTGGTGTCGGTCAATGGCATCACGGGCACGGTTGTGATTCCACCCAAAGACACGTACACCATGGGCACATTCATGGAGGCTTTGCAAGATGGCATCAACAAGCTAGAAGGCCCCACTGTGAATGGTTTAACGCCTCAGTCCGTCAGCGGTGTGACCGTGAGCTACAACGCCACCAAGAACGCTTTGGAATTTACAACCGGTACAGCGTCGACCAGCTCGTACATCAAAATCACGGGCGATGCACGTTGGGGTTTGGATAGTTTGGATGCTAAATTTGGCAATACCACCACTTGGATCAAGCCCACACCATCGACCGACTCCAAAGGCGCCACGGTTTACATCGACGGTTTCGGTAACGAAACATCCACCGCTGCAGGCTTTGATACTTTGCCCGCTTGGTCACCTGTGTATTTCAACAAAGGTGAGTTGACATTCGACACCGCAGGTAACTTGGTATCACCCAAGCAAGGCGCGCAATTAGACACGGTTTACTTGCCAAACGGTAAGGGTGCTTTGACCATCAACATCGATTACTCCAAGTCCACGCAGTTCGCGTCACCGTTCTCGGTGCTCTCGCAGTCACAAGACGGCGCACCTGAAGGTGACTTGGTAGGTTTGGCTATTAAGGACGACGGTTTGGTGCAAGCCAGTTATTCCAACGGTGCACAAAAATCATTGGCCAAAGTGGTCTTGGTGAACTTCTCCAATTCCTCTGGTTTACGTCAGATTGGTGACACCAACTATTACAAAACTTCTGACTCTGGCGCGCCCAAGTACGGCGAGGCTGGTTCTGCTGGTTTTGGCACCGTGCGCTCTGGTGCGACCGAACGCGCCAACGTCGACTTGACCCAAGAATTGGTGGACTTGATTACTGAGCAGCGTAACTTCCAGGCCAACGCCAAGGCCATGGAAACCAGCACCTCAATGACCAATACCATCATTCAGATTCGTAACTAATTAGTTGCATTAAAAGCCTGATATGGACCGCTTATCATTTAACGCGATGGCCGCGATCAACGAAGATCGCTTGATTCGGCAACAGCTGTCGAATGACATTGCCAACGTGACCACCGTGGGTTTCAAGCAAACCTTCGAAGCCACCATCCAGCCCCATCAAGCTGTGGGTGAGGGCTTTGATTCACGTTTGCAACCCCGTCTGTACACCACGGACCGTGTGCGCTTAGATTCGGGTCCATTGATGGTCACAGGGCGTGATTTAGACATTTCTTTGAACCAGAAAACGGTCTTGGGCGTGACGGGCAATGACGGAAAGCTGGCTTTTACCCGCCGTGGTGATCTGCGTGTCAACCCCAACGGCGTGCTGGAAACAGGCTCAGGCCACATGGTTCAAGGCCAAGATGGCGGTCCCATCACCATTCCTGTCGGCCCCACCATCAACATCACTAACACGGGGCAAATTTTTGCCGCTGACCCCACACAGCCTGGCGTACCTCAAGAACAGCTCATAGGCACTCTATTGCTGCGGGATGCCAGTACTACGAACCTGATCAAACGTGAGGATGGTCTGTTTCGAGTTGACGAAAAACCACTTGGCACGGACTTTGCAACTGGACCAGAGCCAGTTTCTTTGACACCGAAGGCCCTTGAGGGTAGCAGTGTCAATCCAATGGCATCGATGGTAAAGCTGATTGAACAGAGTCGCTCGTTTGAGCATCAGATTCGAATGATCAAAGAAAGCAAATCCAACGATGAGTCGGGCGCCTCCATGATGAAGGTGTCCTGAATTTGACAGATTAAAGGGGGCGATAAGCCATGGACGCATCATTATGGGTAG
>CANGOY010000003.1 GCA_947455585.1 Comamonadaceae bacterium | reverse complement strand
TACGAGATGGAAGTGGTGCGCGACAAGGCGGACAACTGCATCATCATTTGCTCGATTGAAAACTTGGACCCCATGGGTGTGCACACCGGTGACTCCATCACCGTGGCGCCCGCACAAACCTTGACCGACAAGGAATACCAAATTTTGCGTAATGCCTCTTTGGCTGTGTTGCGTGAAATTGGTGTGGATACTGGCGGCTCAAACGTTCAGTTCTCCATCAATCCGAAAGACGGCCGCATGGTCGTCATTGAGATGAACCCACGCGTGTCGCGTTCATCTGCGTTGGCTTCTAAAGCTACTGGCTTCCCCATCGCTAAAGTTGCAGCCAAGCTGGCTGTGGGCTACACCCTCGACGAGTTGCGCAACGACATCACGGGCGGTGCTACGCCTGCGTCGTTCGAACCTTCGATTGATTACGTGGTCACCAAGATTCCACGTTTTGCTTTCGAAAAATTCCCCACTGCTGACAGCCGCTTGACCACCCAAATGAAATCGGTGGGCGAGGTGATGGCCATGGGTCGTACCTTCCAAGAGTCCTTCCAAAAAGCCCTGCGCGGTTTGGAAGTGGGCGTGGACGGCATGAACGAAAAAACACAAGACCGCGAAGTGCTCGAAAAGGAACTGGGCGAACCCGGCCCCGAGCGCATTTGGTACGTGGGCGATGCCTTCGCCATGGGCCTCAGCGTGGATGAGGTGTTTGCCTTGACCAAAATCGACCCTTGGTTCTTGGTGCAAATCGAAGAAATCGTGAAGATTGAACTTGAAGTTGAAACCACGACGCTCGAAGCCATCACGGCTGATGAGTTGCGCGCCTTGAAAAAGAAGGGCTTCTCAGACCGTCGTTTGGCCAAGTTGCTCAAAACCACCGAGCACGTGGTGCGCGCACGTCGCCATGAACTCAACATTCGCCCTGTTTATAAACGCGTGGACACCTGCGCGGCCGAGTTCTCGACCGACACCGCCTACATGTACTCGTGCTACGAAGGTAATGGCAACGCTTTCGGAGTGGGCGACGCCGAGTGCGAAGCCGAACCCACCAACAACAAAAAAATCATGGTGCTTGGCGGCGGTCCTAACCGCATTGGCCAAGGCATTGAGTTTGACTACTGCTGCGTTCACGCCGCGCTCGCCATGCGCGAAGACGGCTATGAAACCATCATGGTCAACTGCAACCCAGAAACTGTGTCGACCGACTACGACACTTCTGACCGTTTGTACTTCGAGCCATTGACGCTTGAAGACGTTCTGGAAATCGTCGACAAAGAAAAACCAACCGGCGTCATCGTTCAATACGGTGGTCAAACGCCTTTGAAGTTGGCGCTCGATTTGGAAGCGGCAGGCGTGCCCATCATCGGCACCAGCCCTGACATGATCGATGCGGCCGAAGACCGTGAGCGTTTCCAAAAGTTGTTGCACGATCTCGGTCTGCGCCAACCGCCAAACGCCACGGCACGTACCGAGCCAGAAGCTTTGGAAAAAGCCGCTGCCTTGGGTTACCCCTTGGTGGTGCGCCCCAGCTACGTCCTGGGTGGCCGCGCCATGGAAATCGTACATGAGCAACGCGACCTTGAGCGCTACATGCGCGAAGCGGTCAAGGTGTCGCACGATTCACCTGTGTTGCTCGACCGTTTCTTGAATGACGCGATCGAGTGCGATGTGGACTGTTTGCGTGACCCCGAAGGCAAGACCTTCATCGGTGGCGTGATGGAACACATCGAACAAGCGGGCGTGCACAGCGGCGACTCGGCTTGCTCGTTGCCCCCTTATTCGTTATCGACTGAGACCGTCAACGAACTCAAGCGCCAATCCGCCGCGATGGCGGGTGCGTTGAAGGTCGTTGGCTTGATGAACGTGCAGTTCGCCATTCAACACGTGGACGGCAAAGATGTCATCTATGTGCTGGAAGTCAACCCACGTGCCTCGCGCACCGTGCCTTACGTATCCAAAGCCACTGGCATCCAGTTGGCCAAGGTCGCGGCGCGTTGCATGGCGGGTCAAACATTGGCATCACAGGGCATCACCAAAGAAGTTACGCCACCTTATTTCAGCGTGAAAGAAGCGGTGTTCCCGTTCGTGAAGTTCCCTGGTGTCGATACGATTCTTGGCCCAGAGATGAAGTCCACCGGCGAAGTCATGGGTGTGGGCAAAACATTTGGCGAAGCCTTTGTCAAGAGCCAGCTGGGTGCAGGCACCAAGCTGCCACGCCCACGTGATGCCGATGGTCGATCTACAGGCAAGGTGTTCATCTCCGTGAAGAACAACGACAAGCCTCGCGTCATTGAAGTGGCGCGTCAGTTGTCTGCTTTGGGTTTTGAGTTGATTGCGACCAAGGGCACAGCGTCTGCCATTGTGGAAGCCGGTGTGGCTTGCGATGTCGTGAACAAAGTGACCGAAGGCCGCCCACACATTGTGGACAGCATCAAGAACAACGAAGTTGTGTTGGTCATCAACACCGTGGAAGAACGTCGCAATGCGATTGCTGATTCACGCCACATTCGCACCTCGGCATTGCTCAACCGTGTGACCACTTTCACCACCATCGCAGGCGCAGAAGCGGCTGTGGAAGGCATGAAGTACATGGACAAGTTGGATGTCATTTCTGTGCAGGAAATGCACGCACAGTTGACAGCCAATTAAGACGGCCAAAGGACACACCATGAGTACAGTTCCCATTACCAAGCGTGGCGCAGAGAAGCTCAAAGACGAGTTGCACAAACTCAAAACCGTTGAACGTCCCTCCGTCATTGCAGCGATTGCAGAAGCACGCGCTCAAGGAGACTTGAGCGAGAACGCCGAATACGACGCCGCCAAAGACCGCCAAGGTTTCATTGAAGGCCGAATTCAAGAAATTGAAGGCAAGTTGTCGGTGGCCAAAATCATTGACCCGACCGAGCTTGATGCGGGTGGTCGTGTGGTGTTTGGTGCCACGGTGGAGTTGGAAGAAGAGGAAACAGGTGACAAAGTCACCTATCAAATCGTGGGCGAAGACGAAGCCGATTTGAAGTTTGGCCTCATCAACATCAGCAGCCCGATTGCCCGTGCATTGATTGGCAAAGAAGAGGGCGATGTGGCCGAAGTGCAAGCACCAGGCGGTGTGAAGCACTACGAAGTGGTCAAGGTCTCTTACCTCTAAACCCCTAACATGGCGCGGCTACAAATCTTTTTGACTGCGCTGTGGTGGGGCAGCCTCACTGTAGTGGGCCTCATGGTGGTGCCCATGCTGTTTGTGCATTTGGAAACACCGGCTATCGCGGGTCAGATGGCTGCCAAATTATTCAGTGCCCAAACATGGTTGGCAGTGGCTTGCGGCGTTCTGATTTTGTTGGCCGCCAAGCGTCAAAATTTATACCAAGCCTACACGCCGTCGCCTTGGGTGATTGCGGGCATGTTGTTGGCTTTGCTGATTGAGTTGGCTGTGAAACCTCACATCATGGCCCGAGACAACTTGGCTTTGTGGCACAACTTAGGCTCTGCGTTCTATGTGTTGCAGTGGTTGTGTGCTGGCAAGGTGCTTTGGTCACTGTGCCCTGCGAATCCAGAGCCTGCCATTGCAGCAGGCCCTGTGCAAACCGATTAACCCAGTGTGCGTTTTTTAACCGAAATCTTTTTCGGTTTAGCGCGTTTGACTTGACCGCCAGAGGTCAGGCGTTGGTTGCCCAGCACGCGCAAAGTTTTCACTTCAGGGCGTTGGCCGCCACGGCTGCTGTACTTGAGCACTTTGACATCGCGCGGGCCAGCCATGCGGTCTTCGTCGGCGGTGCGTTCTTTTTCAGCGCGTGGACGCCACAACACAAACAGCTTGCCAATGTGTTGAATAGGTGCTGCGCTCAGTTGGTCGGCCAAAGCCACAAACATGGCTTCGCGTGCTTGGCGGTCGTCGCCCAACACGCGGATTTTGATGAGGCCGTGGGCGTTGAGCGCCATCTCGGCTTCTTTGATGACGGCAGGCGTTAAACCATCGTTGCCAATCATCACGACAGGGTCTAAGTGGTGCGCTTCGGCGCGGTGAATTTTGCGTTGAGCAGGTGTGAGTTGTATTGCGGACATACGGGTATTATCCCCGCTCCCTCAAAGGTATGAATTGAAAGCTAAAACTAAAAGCAAAAAAGTCAACAAAACATGGTTGAACGACCATGTGAACGACACTTACGTCAAGTTGGCCCAAAAAGAGGGCTACCGTGCGCGTGCGGCATACAAGCTCAAAGAAATTGACGAGCAGCTCAGTCTTGTCAAGCCTGGCAACGTGGTGGTTGACTTGGGTTGCGCCCCCGGTGCGTGGTGCCAATACCTGCGCCGACGCATGTCGCCCACGGGCGCTGCAGCGGGCACTTTGAACGGCACCATCATTGGTTTGGATATTCTTCCCATGGAGCCCGTAGAGGGCGTCACCTTCATTCAGGGCGACTTCCGTGAGGAAGATGTCTTGGCGCAGCTGGAAGCGGCCTTAGAAGGCCGCATCGTGGACGTGGTGGTGTCTGACATGGCGCCCAATCTGAGCGGCATTGAGTCGACTGACGCCACCCGCATTGCCCATTTGATTGAGCTGGCCGTTGACTTTGCGCAAAAACACCTCAAAGACGATGGTGCTTTGGTGGTCAAGCTCTTTCACGGCAGCGGCTATAGCGATTTGGTGACCCTTTTCAAAAGCACCTTTCGCGTGGTCAAGCCCATCAAGCCCAAGGCCAGTCGTGACAAATCAAGTGAAACCTTTTTGGTTGGTATGGGTGTGAAAAGTCGCGTTTCAGCAAATCCTTGAGTTTCATAAGGCCTGAACGCTTGAATAAAGCGAGTTGAGTGCTTGAAACGCCTAAAATCAGACCCACCTCAGTACATCTCGTACTCTTTTTATTTCGGAGCCCACATTGAATAATCAATGGTTCTCAAAAGTCGCTGTTTGGTTGGTCATCGCTTTGGTGATGTTCACCGTGTTCAAACAGTTTGAAACACGTCCCGGCGCAGGCTCTGGTTACCTTGGCTATTCGGACTTCCTTGAGGAAGTTCGCGCCAAGCGCATCAAGACCGCCACCATCCAAGAAGGTCAGGGCGGCACTGAAATTTCAGCTGTCACCAACGACGAACGCAAAATTCGCACAACAGCTACTTACCTCGACCGCGGTTTGGTGGGCGACCTCATCGCCAATGGTGTGAAGTTTGACGTCAAGCCTCGCGAAGAAGGCTCACTCCTCATGAGCTTGTTGGTCAGCTGGGGCCCCATGTTGCTGTTGATTGGCGTGTGGGTGTACTTCATGCGCCAGATGCAAGGCGGCGGCAAGGGCGGTGCTTTCAGCTTCGGCAAGAGCAAAGCGCGCATGCTGGATGAGAACAACAACCAAGTCACCTTTGCTGACGTGGCCGGTTGCGACGAAGCCAAAGAAGAAGTCAAAGAAGTTGTGGACTTTTTGAAAGACCCCCAACGCTTCCAGAAACTAGGTGGTCGTATCCCCCGCGGTTTGCTATTGGTAGGCCCTCCCGGTACTGGTAAAACTTTGCTGGCCAAAGGCATCGCTGGCGAAGCCAAAGTGCCGTTCTTCAGCATCTCTGGTTCAGACTTTGTGGAAATGTTTGTGGGCGTGGGCGCAGCCCGCGTGCGCGACATGTTTGAGAACGCCAAAAAGAACGCACCTTGCATCATCTTCATTGACGAGATTGATGCCGTGGGCCGCCAACGTGGTGCCGGCGTGGGTGGCGGTAACGACGAACGCGAACAAACTTTGAACCAAATGTTGGTCGAGATGGATGGTTTCGAAACCAACCTCGGCGTCATCGTGGTCGCTGCCACCAACCGTCCTGACATTTTGGATGCCGCTTTGTTGCGCCCTGGTCGCTTTGACCGTCAGGTGTACGTGACCTTGCCCGATATCCGTGGCCGCGAACAAATCTTGAACGTGCACATGCGCAAAGTGCCAATTGGCCAAGACGTCAACGCCAGCGTCATTGCACGCGGCACGCCCGGCATGAGCGGTGCTGACTTGGCCAACTTGTGTAACGAAGCTGCCCTGATGGCCGCACGTCGCAACGCCCGTGTGGTGGAGATGGTCGACTTTGAAAAAGCCAAAGACAAAATCTTGATGGGCCCCGAGCGCAAGAGCATGGTCATGCCCGAAGAAGAGCGACGCAACACGGCGTATCACGAGTCGGGCCACGCTTTGATTGGCAAGTTGTTGCCCAAGTGCGACCCTGTGCATAAAGTGACCATCATTCCTCGCGGCCGCGCATTAGGCGTGACCATGAGCCTGCCCGAGAAAGACCGCTACAGCTATGACAAGGAATTCATGTTGAACCAAATCAGCATGTTGTTCGGTGGCCGTATTGCCGAAGAAGTGTTCATGAACCAAATGACCACAGGCGCGAGCAACGACTTTGAACGTGCGACTTCTATCGCCCGTGACATGGTGACCCGCTACGGCATGACCGACGCTTTGGGCCCCATGGTTTATGCCGAGAACGAAGGCGAAGTGTTCTTGGGCCGTTCGGTCACCAAGACCACCAGCATGTCCGAGGCCACCATGCAAAAGGTCGATGTGGAAGTGCGCCGCATCATTGATGAGCAATACAACTTGGCGCGTCGCTTGATTGAATTCAACAGCGACAAGATGCACGTCATGGCCAAAGCGTTGCTCGAATGGGAAACCATCGACAAAGACCAAATTGACGACATCATGGAAGGTCGCCAGCCTCGTCCACCGAAAGACTGGACCCCACGCACCCCTTCGGGTGGCGACAGCGGTGGTGGCACCCCAACGGTGCAACCAGACCCAGCACCAACGGCCGCTTAAAGCAGTTGGGTACTGACACAGAGACGGGGCGAAAGCCCCGTTTTTCATGGAGCATTTATGTTTTGGCACACGACACGTTTTCGCATTGACCTGAGCCAGCCACAGGTGATGGGCATCGTCAATGTCACGCCCGACTCATTCTCGGATGGTGGCCAACACGCCAATACGCGTGCGGCTTTGGCACGTTGCGAACAACTGCTCAAAGAGGGCGCAAACATTTTGGACATTGGCGGTGAGTCCACCCGTCCTGGTGCACCCGCGGTGTCGCTGGAAGATGAGTTGGCGCGTGTGTTGCCCGTGGTGCACGAAGCGGTGCGTTTGAATGTGCCTATCTCTGTCGATACTTATAAAGCTGGCGTGATGCAGGCGGTTTTAGATGCAGGTGCAGACATCATCAACGATGTGTGGGCTTTGCGTCAGACGGGTGCGCAGCAAGTGGTAGCTGCGCATGCGAGCTGTGGTGTTTGCTTGATGCACATGCATGGTGAGCCACAAACCATGCAGACCTTGCCTATGCAAGGTTCTTCAATTCAGCCTGTTGTTGAATTTTTGAAATGTCATGCGCAAGCATTGCAGGTGATGGGGGTGACGCAAGAACGCATCGCACTTGACCCCGGCGTGGGCTTTGGCAAAACAGTGGCACAAAACTTTGAGTTGCTTGCACATCAAGACCAGTTGCTGGCCTTGGGCTATCCCTTGTTGGTGGGTTGGTCGCGTAAGTCTTCTATCGGTGCTGTGACGGGGTGTGAGGTGGACCAGCGCATGGTGCCCAGTGTTGCGGCTGCTGTATTGGCTGTGGACCGCGGCGCACGTCTGGTGCGCGTGCATGATGTGGCTCAAACTGTGCAGGCATTAAAAGTCTGGCACGCTGCTCAAGTTTGAGACAATGGCCTCAAACCGATAACAAACAAATATAAATACCAAGGCAAAACAAGATGACACGCAAATATTTCGGCACAGACGGTATTCGCGGCACCGTAGGCCAAGCCCCCATCACCCCAGACTTTGTGCTGCGTTTGGCCCATGCTGTGGGCCGTGTGCTCAAGCAAACCGAAGCGCACCCTACTGTACTGATTGGCAAAGACACTCGCATTTCTGGCTACATGTTGGAGTCGGCCTTGGAATCTGGTTTTAACTCAGCTGGCGTCAATGTGGTGTTGCTTGGTCCATTGCCAACCCCCGGCGTGGCTTACCTCACTCGTGCGCAACGTGCAAGCTTGGGCGTGGTCATCAGTGCCAGCCACAATCCGTTTGCTGACAACGGTATCAAGTTCTTCAGTGCACAGGGCAACAAGCTTAGCGACGCTTGGGAACTGGCGGTGGAGGCTGCACTCGACGAAGCCCCAGTGTGGGCCGACTCAGCCAACCTCGGTAAAACCAAACGTTTGGACGACGCGGCAGGCCGTTACATCGAGTTTTGCAAAAGCACTTTCTCGAATGACCTCACGCTCAAAGGTTTAAAAATTGTGGTCGATGCCGCACATGGAGCGGCGTATCACATCGCGCCCAAGGTGTTCCACGAGTTGGGTGCCGAGGTGATTGCCATTGGCTGCAGCCCCGACGGTTTGAACATCAATCACGAGGTGGGTGCCACGCATCCAGACGC
Source organism: Comamonadaceae bacterium (assembly GCA_947455585.1). GTDB lineage: Bacteria > Pseudomonadota > Gammaproteobacteria > Burkholderiales > Burkholderiaceae_C > Limnohabitans. The sequence continues at coordinate 14,974 of CANGOY010000003.1, read as the reverse complement.
TTTGGTGCGCTCTGTGAAAGCCAACCATGCCGACTTTGGTATTGCGCTTGACGGCGATGCAGACCGCTTGCAAATGGTGGACGCGCAAGGCCGCTTGTACAACGGTGATGAGCTGTTGTATTTGATGGCGGACGACCGCTTGGCCAATGACGAAGTGGTACCCGGTGTGGTGGGCACGCTCATGACCAACATGGCGGTGGAAGTGGCCTTGAAAAAACGTGGCGTGCAGTTTGTACGCGCCAAGGTGGGTGACCGCTATGTGCTGGAAGAACTCGCCAAACACAAATGGATTTTGGGCGGCGAAGGCTCTGGCCATTTGCTGGCTTTGGACAAGCACACGACCGGCGATGGTTTGGTGAGCGCTTTGCAAATTTTGCAAACCTGTGTGCGCAGTGGCAAGTCTATGGCTGAACTGCTCAAAGACGTGACGCTGTTCCCTCAGACGCTCATCAACGTACGCCTGCGCCCCGGCCAAGACTGGCAATCGAATGCACGCATGAAAGAAGAAGTGCAAAAAGCCGAGGCCGAGTTGGGCGACACAGGCCGTGTGCTGATTCGTGCCAGTGGCACCGAACCTTTGGTGCGCGTGATGGTCGAAGCGCGTGATGAAGCGCAAGCCAACGCGTGTGCCAAACGAATTGCAGACACCCTTGCTGCATAAGCCGCATCTTTACGCATTCGCCCTGCTGATGTGTGCCGGGTCGGCGACATGTGCAGCGCAAACGGATGAAGCTTCTTACGTTTTGAGCTCGGGTATTTACAGCTTATCGGGTGGTGATGTTTCAAACAGTCATGGCCTTGATGTGAATCTTCGGCAGATATCGGACAAAGGCAACATCTGGTTTGCTTGGTATCGCTCCGTAGAGCAAGGCGTGTCCCAACCGCGCTTAGGTTGGGACAATACCTTTGATTTTTCTGCTTGGCGCGTGACCCCCTCGATGCAAGTGGCCTCCAGTCGATTTGTGGGTGGGAGTTTGTCTGTTGAAACAGGCGAGACATGGTTTGCGGGTGCTGGGCTGGGGCGCACGAATTTGCACCCGTATGTGAACCTTAACTTTGACCCCAATGATGCGTGGATGGCATCCGGTGGTTACCGCTGGTCATCATTGAACTCCTTCTCGGTGCAGGTGGTGCGAGACAACCGTCAGAATCCTGACCAGCAGCATGTTCATGCCTTGTATCGCACGCCACTTCCGAGCGGTCATCGTTTGACTGTGGATGTGTTGTTTAAAAGTGGTTTGGTCGAAGACCAGTTCACACGCCGAACTGGTTTGAGCATGACTTATGACTGGCGCGAGTTTTTCACGCGTCTGGCATACGACCCCATCATCAACTTCACGCCTCAAAACATGTGGCGCGTGTCCGTTGGAACGCGGTTTTAACTAGCGGCGATACGCTGCACGCCACAACACGGGAACCAACACAGCCGTGGTCACGTACAAGGCCACGCTGCCTGTTTGCCAAAATGCAATCGGAGATTGTGGTGTCAACCACGACAAAGCTGAGATATCCCAAGCCGCGCCATAAGCCACCACATAGCCGCCCGCCAAACCTAAGCCCCACAGCAAGACGGTGTACGTGATGAGCGGCAGCACCGTGATGCCGTAGCAGCGCAACGTGAAGACGCAGAACACTTGCACGGCATCTGCGACGTGATAGAGCATCAACCACAGCAACAAGGTCGCCGCCAATGTGGCGACTTCGGATGATTGGGTATAAAAGTGCGCGATGGCCTCATGCTGCCAGCCTATCAAGGCTGCCAAACTCAGGCTCAGCAACAAGACCAAACCCAGGCCAGTGCGCAGGGCCTGACGCGCTCGGTGAATTTGCCCAGCACCCATCCAATAACTCACGCGCGAGCTACTGGCAATCGACAGCGACAAAGGAATCATGTAGAGCACCGCCGTCATGTTGGACACGATTTGGTGGCTGGCTGTGGCCACCACGCCTAAGCGAGCAATGAACAAAGACATGAGGGTGAACGAGGTGACTTCCACGCCAATCGCCAAGCCACTGGGTAGGCCTAAGCGCACGAAGTGAAGCAGGGTCGCCGCATGGGGTTTTTCGATGGCTGCCCAAATGCGATAAGGTTTGTAGAAGTCTTGTGTGCGAAGCAGCCACAGCGCGAGCATCACCATGACCAGCGTGACCGCCAAGGTGGCCCACGCACAACCAGCCAAGCCGAGGGGCGGCAACACATTGGGAATGCCTAAAACCAAAACAACAGAGAGCGGAATTTTGACCATCAGAGCGCCCACTTGCACCCAAGTCACCAGCTTGGGCTTGCCTAAGCTTTGGTTGAGCGTGCTGTACATGCGAAACAGCAAAGAGGCGGGTAGACCAAACGCCACGATGTTGAGGTAGCCGCGCACTGGCGCTTGCAAATCAAGCGGGACTTGCGTCCAGTTCAGTAAGAAGTCAGGGCAAAGGAGTGCCCACATGCCAAGGCTCGCCGTGATGGCGCACAAGTACAAGGCTTGTCGCACAGAGCGGCCCACCTCTGCATGGCGTTGCGCGCCATGCAGTTCCGCCCAGACGGGGAGCAAAGCTTGCAGCATGCCCATGAGGGAAATGTGAACCGTGACATAAGTGGCCGATGCCACGGCAAGCGCGGCAAGGGCTGTGTCAGCGAAGTGGCCTGCGACCAATGTATCGGTGATGCTGAAGGCCATGACCGCCAGTTGCCCGACCATCACGGTGCCGGCGTGGCGCATGATGGTGGCGCGTTCGCTGCTCATCGCGGGTTACGGCTGACGACGGTAATAGAGCGTCACGTCTTCGTTGTTATCGGATGGTCGGCGAATGGTGCGTACACGCGTCCAGTCATTGAGGCGAACGACGTTGCCCAACTCAGGGCGCAAATCGTTGTCGACGAGTAGCCAAGGGCAGGGGCGTTGTTGTTCGGGGGGTGTCATTTCTGCCACTTTCACATCAAAGCCACCGTGGTAGTGGAATGCTGTCATTTGGCCGACGTCTAATCCGTAGCTCAGCAAACATACGTTGTGCATGTCATTGGCAGCTTGTTTGGCCATTACACCTTGAATTTGTTGAACCCAAGGTTTGTAGCTACGCGCAAAGTCCAGTAGCGGGAGCCATAGGGTGAGCAGCAGCAGCCAGCATAAAGCCGCGCCGCCTGCAGGCAGCACCAAGCTCTTCCACAGTGCATGGCGATGCTTTGCGGTACGCCACACAACCAACCAAGCCCATAAGGCTGTCGCAGCTGATGCCACAACGAACGCGACCCAGCCAAAGCTGGGCTCAAAGCCGGGTACCAAACGCGCCACGTTGGCGGCGGGCTGTGCGGGCCAGCCGGTTTGCATCGCAATCCAAACCACCCAAATGATGAAGGCGCAGCCCGAGAAAAACAGCAGCGTGAACCAGTCAATCAGCGCGGCTACGCTGCGCCGCAATGTTGGCAATGCAAATGCGGCCAAGGTTGCGAAAGAGGGCAGTGCCAGTAACAAAGTCTGGTCTGCCGAGCGTGTCAGCATGGCCGTGGTGACCGTCAGTGCCGTGAACCACATGGGCAACACCAAGTGGCGGCTCCAGTGCAGCGATGTCCATTGACGTCGCCAGCGCCACAGCGTCCAAACGGCCAGAGGCCATGCGGGCCATGTAAACCAAGCCAGCAAACGCAGCAGACTGCGCCACGTTTGCCAGTCGTTGTGAACTGGTAGCAGACGCCAATGCCAAACGTCCAAGTAGCTGGCCAGTGCTGCGACGGCCAAGCCCATGGTGAGTAGCCAGATGGCATGTCGGCGACCGGCTTGTTTGGAGGTGCTTTGGCGGTCAAGCAGGCACAAAAAGCCACTGCCAATTGCCATCATTACGGCAAAGCTGGGCGCTCCGCTCAAACATAAGCCGAGCAATCCAATGCTCAATGCAGTCAGGCTGTAACGGGGGTGATAAGGCAAGGCCGCCACACCATAAAAAGCGCAACTCATGAAAGCCAGCTGCGTCAAGATAGGACTTGCTTCGTGTGAAAGTAACGTGAGGCCTAAGCAAGCGATGAGTGCCAGCACGGCGCCATCCGCAATTGTGCGTGCGTAGTCTTTGGGCTTGGCTTCGCCGCCAAAGGCAAAAGGTACGGGTTGGGCTTGCGGGCTCAGGGCGAGGTAATACACGCCGTGCCATGTGGTGGTCAACGTCAGCCCCAACAGCAGGGCAAAAGGCAGGCGAGCAGCTAGTCCTGCAGATAACCAAGGGGGTGCGATTTGAATAGCCCATGCACCCAGCCAGTAGGGCAGCAGTGCATCGAGCTCAGGCGTTTGTCCCCATACGCTGGGGTTTAACCAGTCACTGGCACCTTCTGCGAGTGCCAGCATATGACCAAAGGCGGTGAACTCATTGCCCTTCCAAGGTTCGCGCCCGAACAAGCCGGGCAGCACATAGGCAGCACAAAACAGCCACAGCGCAACACGCGGCAAGCGGCGTACGGCACTTTGAGGAACGATGGCGGGGGTGGGTTGAGTCACGGTTTTTTAAATAAAAAAGGCAGCGCGGAGTGCCGGGCTGCCTTGTTTGAAGTGAGCGCAGGGCTTACTTGGCGATAGTTTTGCCGTACTTGTTGCGGAAGCGCTCGACGCGGCCGCCCATGTTGTCGACAGACTTTTGTGTACCTGTGTAGAAAGGGTGTGACTCGCTGGTGGTATCCAGCTTGTACAACGGCAATTCACGGCCGTCTTCCATCTTGATCATTTCTTTTGTGTTGGCGCATGAGCGCGTCACAAATTTGAAACCGTTAGACATATCCATGAAACAGATTTCACGGTAGTTAGGGTGAATGCCTTCTTTCATCGCTTTTCCTTGAGCAGCTGCGGTAGCCACGCCGACCTATTTCGACACACTTTCCGCAAAACGCGTCATTATGCCATGAAAGCGTGGCCTTTCAGCGTAAAACGCCCAAGGCAAATGGCAGGCTGAGCATGCCCAAAACGGTGGACAGCGTGACCAAGCCTGCGACAAATGGCCCGTTGTAACCCATTCGGGCGGCCAGCACATAGCAACTGGAGGCTGTGGGCAAGGCCGAAAAGGCCAGCAGCACGCTGGTTTGTGTGGTGTCAAGCTCAAAGGCGCGGGCCAAGCCACAAGCCAGAAGAGGCGTGATGAGGTGGCGAATGGCCAAGAGCGAAACAGCCAAAGTCTTGCCTTTCATCAAGTGACCAAACTCCATGCCTGCGCCTGCCGCCATGAGGCCCAAAGCTAAAGAGGCAGCGCCAATGCGTTGCAAGGTGGGCTCGGTCCAACTGGGGATGTGTAAGCCCGCCATGTTGGCCAGCAAACCCGAGACGGTGGCCAAAATGAGGGGGTTGCGAATGAGCTCACGGCCAAAGCTGCGTTGCGCGTGACGCGCCATAGGCCACACAGCCGCCACGTTGAACATGGGCACGCACACGCCAATCAGCACGGCAATTAGCAGCAAGGCTTGCGGCCCTGCAATGCGTTCAGCCAGGGCCAAGGCAATGAATGAGTTAAATCGAAACGCCACTTGGGCGCTCGCCGCATGCAGGCGCGTGTCAATGTGTTTGCGTAAAAGGGGCAGCTTGGGCAACGCGTAAGACAAGGCAATGCTGCTAAATCCCAGCAGCAAACCCGCCATGATGAGGTGCGAGGCGGCCTGCAAATCCAAAGGCGTACGCACGATGGAATGAAACAACAAAACGGGGAACAAAAAGAAGTAAACCAAGCTCTCCACCTGCTCCCAAACCGTGCGGTTGAGTGCGGTGTACTTGCACACAAGGTAGCCACAGAGGATGAGCGAGAAGTCGGGGAAGAGGAGTTGAGCGTAATTCACCCGCAGAGAATAACCGCAGTCGAACGGCTGAGCGCTTCTCAAGCGTTTACGATTGACGCTCGTATGACATACCCCACGCCTTTGCAGACCTCTGCCCCCGACGCCAACATCGACATCTTCATTGATGCGTTGTGGCTAGAGCACGGTTTGGCCCCGAATAGCTTGGCGGCTTACCGGCGTGATTTGAATTTGTTGTCTGCATGGCTGAACGCCCAGGGCACGCATTTACTTGCTGCGCAAGAGTCAGACCTGCAGCAATACTTTGCGCACCGCCATGCAGAGACCAAAGCCACCAGCGCCAACCGTCGCTTGACCGTGTTCAAACGTTTTTACCGATGGGCTTTGCGCGAGCGCATGTTGGTGGCTGACCCCACGCTGAAACTGCTTACCGCCAAGCAACCTGCGCGCGCACCCAAAAGCTTGACCGAGGCGCAAGTTGAAAGCCTGCTCAACGCCCCCGATACATCCACCGGTTTAGGCATGCGCGACCGCGCCATGCTGGAGCTGATTTATGCCAGCGGCTTGCGCGTGAGCGAGTTGGTCGACCTCAAAACCTTGCATGTGAGTCTGAATGATGGCGTGCTGCGCATCATGGGTAAGGGCAGCAAAGAGCGCTTGGTGCCGTTTGGTGAAGTGGCGCGTGATTGGTTGCAACGTTATTTGAGCGAGGCGCGTCCCGAGTTGCTGGCAGGTCATCAAACCGAAGCTTTGTTTGTCACGGTGCGTGGCAAAAACGCGGGTGAGTCGATGACGCGTGCCATGTTTTGGCAGCTCATCAAACGCTATGCCTTGCAAGCGCAAATACATGTGCCAATTTCACCGCACACCTTGCGCCACGCATTTGCCACGCATTTGCTGAATCACGGGGCTGATTTGCGGGCGGTGCAAATGTTGTTGGGCCATGCCGATATTTCCACCACCACCATCTACACGCACATTGCGCGTGAACGTTTGAAGAGCTTGCACGGCCAGCATCACCCACGTGGCTAGATGAGTGCTTAGCCGCCTAGCAAATAGTCCAACTCAGCCTCGGTAAAGCCCGCGCGTTTGCGGGCTTCTTTGTTGAAGGGGGGGCGCAGCTTTGGCGCTTCATAACGTTTGGCCAATTCGCTGTAAAACGCCACAGGTTCAAGACCTCGTTGTTCGCACAGCCAGCGGTACCAATGGTTGCCAATGGCCACATGGCCCACTTCTTCGCGCAAGATGATGTCCAGCAAATCCGCGGCTTGCAAGGCGCTTTGCGTTGCAGCTTTGCGCAGCTTGGTTTGAATCAGGGGCGTGGCGTCTAGGCCCCGTGCTTCGAGGGTGCGGGGCACCAACGCCATGCGGGCCAGCACATCGTCTGCTGTTTTTTGGCACATGTGCCACATGCCATCGTGTGCATCAAAGTCGCCGTAACGGTGGCCTAGGCTTTGCAAATGAGCATGCAACATTTCAAAGTGCTGCGATTCTTCATAGGCCACCCGCAACCAGTCGGTGTAATAAGACTCGGGCATGTTGGGGAAGCGCCAAACCGCATCGAGGGCGAGGTTGATGGCATTGAACTCGATGTGACACACCGCGTGCATCAAGGCGGCCAAGCCCTCAGGCGTGAAGGGGGTACGCGTTGGAACTTGTTGGGCTGGAATCAGCCGTGGCAACTCGGGGCGTCCTGGTAGAGCAAGGCTTGCATCGCTGGCGATAACTTCATTCGCTAACAACCCCACATCTTTTTGCATGGCCCACAGCGACTGCACCGCTTGAACTTTCGCAGTGGGGTCGCATATGCAAAGGGCCGTTAAGGCTAAGGGGCGTAGGCTCATCCTTACAATTGTAGAAAATCAAAATCACAGGAGACTTTCATGGCTGTTTACCAACTTGATGTGCTGACCCCTGACATTGCCGACTCTGCCTGGGTGGCTGACAACGCCCAGGTGATTGGCGATGTGCACATGGCCAATGACAGCAGCGTGTGGTTCAGCAGCGTGGTGCGTGGTGACACGGCCACCATTCGCATTGGTGAAGGCACCAACATCCAAGACGGCAGCGTGTTGCATGCGGATGTGGGTATTCCGCTCACCATTGGCAAGCATGTGACGATCGGTCACATGGTGCAGTTGCATGGTTGCACGGTGGGCGACGAGTCGCTGATTGGCATTGGTGCCATTGTGCTCAACGGCGCAAAGATTGGCAAAAACTGTTTGGTGGGTGCGGGCTCGCTCGTGACCGAAGGTAAAGAGTTTCCAGACGGCTCCATGATTTTGGGCAGTCCTGCCAAGGTGGTGCGTCAGCTCACGCCAGAGCAAATAGAGGGGTTGCGCCGCAGCGCGCAGCACTATGTGACTAACAAAAACCGCTTCAAAGCGGGTTTAAAGAAAATTGCTTGATGTCTCAACTGCATAAATTTTTGTTCGATGGTTTGCCCGTGCGTGGCATGTTGGTGCAGCTCACCGACGTGTGGCAAGAGGTGCTCAAGCGCCGCGCGGCCAACGTGGAAACTGGCCCCTATGCCGAACCCGTCCGCCATCTATTGGGTGAGATGACAGCCGCTGCTGTGTTGATGCAATCGAACATCAAATTCAACGGCGCTTTGGTGATGCAAATTTTTGGCGATGGGCCGCTCAAGTTGGCTGTGGTTGAAGTCAACCCCAACCTGAGTTTGCGCGCCACCGCCAAAGTGGTGGGCGAGTTGGGCGACGCCAGCACCTTGCCGGAGATGGTCAACGTCAACAACGAGGGCAAATGTGCCATCACGTTGGACCCGCTCAACAAAATGCCAGGCCAGCAAGCGTACCAAGGCGTGGTGCCTTTGTTTGATGACCATCGCAACAAGCTCGATAAATTCAGCGATGTGTTGCAGCACTACATGTTGCAAAGCGAACAGCTTGACACCACCCTGGTGCTGGCCGCGAACGACACCACAGCCGCTGGTTTGTTGATTCAGCGTTTGCCCATTAAAGGCGAAGGCAACTTGGCCGCCAAGGCGACCATGGAAGATGAAGACGAGATTGGTCGCAGTGAAGACTACAACCGCATCTCCATCTTGGCCTCTAGCTTGACCGCCGATGAGTTGCTGAACTTGGATGTTGAGACGATTTTGCGCCGCTTGTTCTGGGAAGAGAAACTGGTGCGCTTCGAGCCCCTCACCCCCAGCTTTGCTTGCTCATGCAGCCGTGAGCGTGTGAGCAACATGATTCGCAGCTTGGGTACCGAAGAGGTGGAAAGCATCTTGGCCGAGCGCGGTGATGTAGAGGTGGGCTGCGATTTTTGTGGCGAGCAATACCGCTATGACGCGGTAGATGCGGCGCAAATTTTCACCGGCACACCAACACCCCCGCCAGCACCTTCGTCGTTGCAATAACGCGGTTCAGCCTTTGACGAGGCTGGTGAATAAGCGGTGTTCGCAGTCGCCATCGCCACAGGTTTCGCAAGGGCCGCTCCAGCGTGTGGGCGGTTCTGGGCGCTCTAGCTGTTTGGCCAAATGTGGCGCTTGGCGAGCAATGCAAAACAAAGCGTTTTCTAAACGTTGTTCTCCCGAGCCGTACACCACTTGAAATGGCAAATTGGCCTGGGTTAGAAACTGTCGGATTTTTTGGTCCACGGGTTCGCGTACATGTTCCCCCACGCGTTGCAACCCGTCGCTGACCCACGCAAGGTCTAGTCCTGTGAGCAAGGTTATGTCAAACAGCGCATGTTGTTGCAAGGCGTAGGCATCCAAGCTGTGGTCGTTAAACACCATCTGGCTGTACACCGCCGTCATGAGTGGCGTGGTGTCTGCGATGACGACTGACTCTGCGGGTGCCGCCAACACGCGGGCCATTTGTGTTTCAGCAATGTATTGTTGTTCTGCTGGGTTAGGGGTGCGGTTTTCAATGTCGCACCATTCGCGCAGGTATTCATCCACACGGTACACGGCTAAACCTGCTTTTTCTAAACGCGCACTTAGTGCGAGTGCTAGTTGCGACTTGCCTGTGCTCTCGGCGCCTAGCAGGGCAATCTTCATGCGGCGGCTCCGTGGCTGCGTCGCAGCCAAGCACGCCAACCCACCACACTCAGCAATGCAAAAACGATGTACAGCACAGTGGTGAGCCAAAGTGCTTTCCACGCAAACAAACCTGTCGCGGCGACGTTCACCACCAACCACGCCCACCAGTTCTCCACCCGCTTGCGTGCCAATAAGTATTGACCGACTAAGCTGAAAGCGGTGGAAAAAGCGTCCCACCAAGGCACATCGGTGTCTGTGAAGTTCAGCAACAGGCTACCCGTGAGACCCCATAAAACCAAGCCCGCGAGCAGGGTGGCTAAACGCTGACGTGACGTGAGTTGGGTGACGCGCAAAGGCATTTCTTTGGCGCCTTGCAGCCATAGCCACCAACCCCATGCGGCCAGCGCCATAAAAAGCACTTGGAGTAGCGCATCGCCATAAAGGCGGCTATTCCAAAAAATTAAAAAATAAAGTGCTGAGCTCAGGATGGCAAACAACCAGCCCCAATGCTGTTCGGCGATGGTGAAAAACACCATGAGGAGGCCGAGCAAGGCAGCGATGAGTTCAATCCAAGTGGTGGGGTAGTCCCACAGTGCGAAGGCAACCGAAAAAGCGGCGTCAATCACTTCGCGATTTGTACGAAGACTTCGTTCGGCTTGACCATGCCGATTTCAGATCGGGCGCGCTCTTCAACCATTTCCAGACCGTCTTTGAGGTCGTGGAGTTCAGCGCTCAGGCGGTCGTTGGCCAACTGCGCGGCAGCATTTTGCTGCTTGTGGTCGTTCAGGGTCTGACGTAGACGCATCACGTCAGGGATGCTGCCGCGACCAAACCACAGCTGGCCCTGCAGCACGAGCAGCAGGACAATCAGCACGATGTGGAGTGGACGCAGCATGACCAGCGATTAACGCAGGTTGTAGAACGCAGAACGGCCTGGGTACACCGCCACGTCGCCCAAGTCTTCTTCGATGCGCAAGAGTTGGTTGTACTTGGCCATGCGGTCAGAACGGCTCATCGAACCCGTTTTGATTTGACCGGCGTTCAAGCCTACGGCGATGTCAGCGATGGTGCTGTCTTCGGTTTCGCCAGAGCGGTGGCTGATCACGGCGGTGTAGCCCGCGCGTTTGGCCATTTCGATGGCTTCAAACGTTTCGGTCAAGGTGCCGATTTGGTTGATCTTGATGAGGATCGAGTTGGCGATGCCTTTGTCGATGCCTTCTTTGAAGATTTTGGTGTTGGTCACGAACAAGTCGTCGCCCACGATTTGCACTTTCTTGGCCAAGCGGTCGGTCAACACTTTCCAGCCGTCCCAATCGTTTTCGGCCATGCCGTCTTCGATGCTGATGATGGGGTACTTGTCGCACCAAGTGGCCAACATGTCGGTCCATTGCTGGGCGGTCAATTGCAAGCCTTCGCCAGACAAGTGGTACTTACCGTCTTTGTAGAACTCGCTCGCAGCGCAGTCCAAACCGATGGCGATTTGTTCGCCCGCGGTGTAGCCGGCAGCAGCAATCGCGTCCAAGATCATTTGGATGGCGGCTTCATGGCTGGTGACGTTAGGAGCGAAACCACCTTCGTCGCCCACGGCAATGCTCATGCCTTTGTCGTGGATGATTTTCTTCAAGGCGTGGAACACTTCTGCGCCGTAACGCACGGCTTCACGGAATGTATGCGCGCCCACGGGGATGATCAAGAACTCTTGCAAGTCCAAGTTGTTGTTGGCGTGTGCGCCACCGTTGATGACGTTCATCATGGGCACTGGCAATTGGTTGCCATTCATGCCACCGAAGTAACGGTACAAGGGCAAGCCCGACTCTTCAGCCGCAGCGCGAGCCACAGCCATGGACACTGCCAACAAAGCGTTGGCGCCCAAGCGACTCTTGTTGTCCGTGCCGTCGAGGTCGATCAAAGTTTTGTCGAGGAAGGCCTGCTCAGAAGCGTCCAAGCCCAAAATGGCTTCAGAGATTTCGGTGTTGATGTGTTCCACCGCTTTCAACACGCCTTTACCGAGGTAGCGGCTCTTGTCACCGTCACGTAGTTCAATCGCTTCGCGGCTGCCGGTGGAAGCGCCTGATGGCACAGCGGCACGGCCCATGGTGCCGGATTCCAACAACACATCACATTCCACGGTGGGGTTGCCGCGGCTGTCCAAGATTTCACGGGCGACGATGTCGACGATAGCGCTCATTTGTGTTTTCCTATTTCAAGTTTTTAAAAGAGTTTGAGTCAGTGTGCGTGGCACTCAGGCTTCAAAGTTGTTTTCTAAGAGAGGGTGTTTTTTGGTCACAGCATCGAGCTCGACCAAGGTTTCTAGCAAAGCTTTCATTTTTCCCAATGGCACGGCGTTCGGACCATCGGACCACGCCTCTGAAGGGCAAGGATGTGTTTCCATGAACAAGCCAGCCACGCCAACGGCTACGCCGGCGCGCGCCAACACGGGCACCATCTCGCGGGCGCCGCCACTGACCGTGCCTTGACCGCCTGGCTTTTGTACGGAGTGGGTCACATCGAACACCACGGGCGCGCCAGATTTGCGCATTTCGGCCAAGCTGGTCATGTCCGCCACAAGGTTGTTGTAGCCAAAACTCACGCCGCGTTCGCAGGCCAAGAAGTTGTCTTCAGGCAAGCCAGCTTCGCGTGCGGCGTCGCGTGCTTTGTCGATGACGTTTTTCATGTCCCAAGGGGCCAAGAATTGGCCCTTCTTGATGTTCACAGGTTTGCCCGATTGCGCTACGGCACGGATGAAGTCGGTTTGGCGGCACAAGAAGGCGGGCGTTTGCAACACGTCGACCACGCTGGCCACGGTGGCAACTTGCGACGCCTCATGCACATCGGTGAGGATGGGTAAATGCAGTTGGCGGCGCACTTCATCGAGGATTTTTAAGCCCGCATCCATACCTACGCCGCGTTTGGTGCTCCCCGACGACCGGTTGGCTTTGTCGAACGAGCCTTTGTAAATCAAAGGAATCCCGAGACTCGTGCAGATTTCTTTGAGTTGGCCTGCCACGTCAATGGACATTTCCAAACCTTCGATGGAGCAGGTGCCTGCAATCAAAAAGAAAGGTTGGTTCAGGCCAACGTCAAATCCGCAAAGTTTCATGGGGAGTCCTGTGTGCTGTGGATTTAGGCTTTTGCCTTGGCTTTGTGGTCCAGCGCGGCCTTCACGAAGGCGTTGAACAGTGGGTGACCATCCCATGGGGTCGATTTGAACTCGGGGTGGAACTGCACGCCCATGTACCAAGGGTGCACGGTTTGTGGCAGCTCGACGATTTCGGTGAGGTGCTCGCGTTGTGTGAGCGCGGAAATCACCAAGCCCGCTTTGCGCAGGGCGTCGAGGTAGTTCACGTTGGCTTCGTAGCGGTGGCGGTGACGCTCGGTCACCACGTCGCCGTAAATCTTGTGTGCCAAGGTGCCAGGGGCCACGTCTGAGCTTTGTGCGCCCAAGCGCATGGTGCCGCCAAGGTTGGAGTCGGCAGTGCGGGTTTGGATGCTGCCGTCTGCATCTTTCCACTCGTTTATGAGGGCGATGACGGGGTAGGGGCCGTTTGGCACAAACTCCGTGCTGTTGGCGTCCGTCAAGCCAGCCATGTGGCGGGCGTATTCGATGGTCGCCACTTGCATGCCAAGGCAGATGCCGAGGTAGGGCACTTTGTTTTCGCGGGCAAATTGAGCTGACGAAATCTTGCCTTCCACGCCGCGAATGCCAAAGCCGCCGGGCACAAGAATAGCGTCGAATTTGCCGAGGTCTTTGACGTTCTCTGGCGTGATGAATTCAGAGTCCACGTACTCAATTTTCACGCGTGCATGGTTCTTCATGCCAGCGTGGCGCAACGCTTCGTTGAGCGATTTATAGCTGTCAGACAGATCAACGTATTTGCCCACCATGGCGATGATGACTTCTTCTTTGGGGTTGGCCACTTCGTGGACCAAGTCGTCCCAGCGCTGCAAGTTGGCCGGTTTGGCGTTGATGCGCAGTTTGTCGCACACCAAATTGTCCAGCCCTTGCTCATGCAACATGCGTGGCACTTTGTAGATCGTGTCCACATCCCACATCGAAATCACACCCGACTCCGCCACGTTCGAGAATAAGCTGATTTTTTGGCGTTCTTCTTCGGGAATGGGGCGGTCTGCACGGCACAGCAGGGCGTCAGCTTGGATACCGATTTCGCGCAATTTTTGTGCGGTGTGTTGTGTGGGCTTGGTTTTGAGTTCGCCAGCCGCCGCAATCCAAGGCACGTAGCTCAGATGCACAAACGCAGTGTTGTGCGCGCCCATCTTCAGGCTCATTTGGCGAGCGGCTTCGAGGAAGGGCAGGGACTCGATGTCGCCCACAGTGCCACCGATTTCGACGATGGCCACATCCACTGCTTCAGGGGTGTCAAAGGCTGCACCGCGCTTGACGAATTCTTGAATTTCGTTGGTGATATGGGGGATGACTTGCACCGTTTTGCCTAGATAGTCGCCGCGGCGCTCTTTGTCGAGCACGCTTTGGTAAATCTGACCAGTGGTGAAGTTGTTGGCCTTTTTCATGCGCGTCGTGATGAAGCGCTCGTAGTGGCCTAAATCGAGGTCGGTTTCTGCGCCGTCTTCGGTGACGAACACCTCGCCGTGCTGCAGCGGCGACATGGTGCCTGGGTCTACGTTGATGTAGGGGTCCAGCTTGATGAGGGTGACTTTGAGGCCGCGCGACTCAAGGAGGGCGGCGAGTGAGGCGGCTGCAATTCCCTTACCTAGGGAAGAGACAACACCGCCGGTGACGAATACAAATTGGGTCATGCCAGATCGGGAGACTGTCTCCCGGTAGGTGGAAATCGAAATTATAGGCGCTCTGCTACATTGCGAGCCATGTCTGATCTGTCAAATAAACACATTGTTTTGGGTTTGAGTGGTGGTATCGCTTGCTACAAAGCGGCCGAGCTGTGCCGTGCCTTGGTCAAAGCTGGGGCGACGGTACAAGTGGTCATGACGGAGGCCGCGGCCCAGTTCATGACGCCTGTGACCCTGCAAGCTTTGTCTAACCGGCCGGTGTATGTCTCGCAATGGGATGCCCGTGAACCGAACAACATGGCGCACATCAATCTGAGCCGCGAGGCCGACGCCATTGTGGTGGCGCCTGCCAGCGCCGACTTCATGGCCAAGCTACTGCACGGCCGCGCTGACGACTTGCTGAGCCTCATGTGCCTGGCCCGCCCGATTGAAAGCGTGCCCCTGATCTT
>CANGOY010000002.1 GCA_947455585.1 Comamonadaceae bacterium | reverse complement strand
CTTCAAACACGCTCACGCCATGGGCGGCTTGGGCTTTGCGGGCGTCTTCGATGCTGCTGCAGCGGCCGTTGACAAACAGGTATTCGTAATTGGCGTATTCGTTGTTCACCGCAATCACGACGTGGTCTGCCCCCAGAGTGAAAAAGCTCATGCCATCGTTGTTGTCGCCAATCGACAAACTTTGGCTGGTGGCTGTGCCGCGTGTGGCAGGGTCAAACGCGCTGCCGCCGGGAAGAATGGCGTCGCCCCACGAAGCCAGCACGCGCCACTGATAGCCGGCGGGCACGGTGACGGTGTCTAAAGAATTGGCCGCAATCGGAGTGAAGCCAATGCGTGGACCTGCGTTAGACACTGCGCCGTTCGCCGTGGTGGCCGCTTGCACCAAGCCTTGACCGCCCAAGAACAGCCCCATGCCCGCCCCTGCTGCACCCAACAACTGACGACGACTCAACAAGGTATTCACCATCACGGTGAACTCGCTGTCCTCAGGACGTGGGTGGTTGCGTTGGTCGTTTTCATCAAAGGTATTCATGGCGTCCTCACTGAATTAAGTGATGAGAACTTTAAGCCGGGTTCGTGACAACGATATGACATATATTTGTCATGAATAAACGGTAATATTGTTTTATGAAACACGGCACACTCCTCGCAGCGATTGATTTGGGCTCCAACAGCTTTCGCCTAGAAATTGGTCGCTACGACCACGGGCAAATTCAACGCGTGGCCTACCTCAAAGAAACCGTTCGCCAAGGTAATGGCTTAGACGCCGACCGCAACCTCACCCCCGAAGCCATGCAGCGCGGCTGGGAATGCTTGGCCCGCTTTGCCGAGCGTTTGTCTGGTTTCAAAAAATCTCAAGTGCGCGTGGTGGCTACACAAACCCTGCGCGAAGCCAAAAACCGTGATGCATTCGTCAAGCGTGGTTGCGAAATTTTGGGGTTCCCCATCGAGGTCATTGCGGGCACCGAAGAAGCCCGCTTGATTTACCAAGGTGTGGCGCATTTGCTACCCAGCGACAACGACCCACGCTTGGTCATTGACATTGGCGGGCGTTCAACCGAATTGGTTCTCGGCCAAGGTCTTGACGCCACAGAAACCGCCTCGTTTCGCGTAGGCAGTGTGGCTTGGTCCATGAAGTATTTCCCCACGGGTGAGTTCAGTGAACAAACTTTTTACCGCGCAGAAATTGCGGCGCAAGCCGTGCTGGAAGAAGCCCTCACCGCCTACCCACGCCACCAATGGAGAAAAGCCTATGGCGCATCTGGCACCGTAGGCGCTGTGGCAGAAATTTTGGCCTTTGCAGGATTTCCTGCAGACCAAATCACCATGGATGGGCTGGACTGGCTGATGAAATGTCTCGTCCGTTCAGGCAACGCCAGCCGCGTGCAGCTGGAAGGTTTGAAAGACGACCGACGCGCTGTGATTGGTGGCGGCGTGAGCATTTTGCGAGCCCTGATGTCGCTGCTCAAAATCGACACCCTGCACGTCGCCCAAGGTGCGCTGCGCCATGGCGTGTTGTTTGAAATGGTCGAACGTGAAGACCACAGCACCGACACGCGTGACCTGTCGGTGCAACGTTTGTCCCTGAAGTTTGCAGTCGATGCGCAGCAATCGCACCGCGTCGGAAAGGTGGCGCTGCATTGGTTCAACACACTGCACACCCACACCAAAGACGACACACAGCTGGAACGTCTGCGTCGCAAACTCAACTGGGCAGCACAACTGCACGAAGTGGGCATTGCCATTTCGCACAGCGATTACCACAAGCATGGTGCCTACATTTTGGACAATGCCGACCTGGTGGGCTTTAGCGTGCCAGAGCTTCACCTCTTAGGCTTACTCGTGTTGGGCCAACGTGGGAAATTGAAAAAGCTAGAAGTTGAATTAGAAGACAACGACTTCGCCAAAATGCTGCTGGCCCTGCGCCTGAGTTTGATTCTGTGCCACGCCCGCAAGGACCCCTCACATGACCAGCTTGTGCTGCGCTGCGACGACCACAAACACCGCATCACATTGACGGCGCCTGCATCTTGGGTGAACGACTACCCACAGTCCACGCACTTGCTCAAGCTCGAAACCACCTCTTGGCAAAAAGCACCTTGGTCATTCGAGTTCGTGACAAATCCATGACATATATGACAGTTGGTGTTTTTATTTAAACGATATAAACTGTTTATTCATCTTATAAAAAGGAACAATCCAGTGAACGCAACTGCCAAAAAAACCACCACACGCGTAGCCGCCAAAGCACCAGCTAGCAAGCGCCCCGCCGCAAAAAAACCTGCTATCAAGAAAACGACTGTGGCAAAACCAGCCGCTAAAAAACCAGTCGTGAAAAAAGCTCCTGTCAAACCTTTGACCCAAGCCGTCACCAAAACTGCAGTCAAGAAATCACCCGTCAAAACAGTTGCCGCCAAGCCCGTCAAAGTGGCGAAGCCAGCCAAAGTGAAAAAGCCAAAGTTGGTGCGCGACAGCTTCACCATTCCTAAAGACGAATACGTTGTCATTGACGGCCTCAAAATTCGCGCTGGCAAGCTCGGTCAAGCGGTGAAGAAAAGCGAATTGTTGCGTGCTGGCGTCAAAGCCCTCGCCGCCATGAGCGACATTCAGTTCAAAGCGGCTTTGAGCAACGTGCCAACCATCAAGACCGGTCGTCCCAAGAACTCGAAGTAAGTTCTGGACACGCGACGGTGAGCAACACAGTTTGATGCTTACCGTCGCGCATGCGGGTGCGCAGCCACCACACGCCGCCCTTGCGCACAGGGCACGTGTGTTCTTTCATCTCTAACAATTGCGCCACCAGCTGCCCTAGATAGGGCTGATGCCCCACCAGCAACACAGGGCCTTTCAGTTGCGGCCCCGTCTCTGGATGCCACTTGAGCAAAGACAACACATCGTCCACCGACGTCTCTGGCACCAGCTCATCACGCAGCTTAAATTTACGGCCCAAAGGGGCCACAGTTTGCTGGGTACGTACCGATGGACTCACCAACACGCGGGTGCCTTCAGGCAAATGACGGTCTAGCCACGCAGCCATGCGCGTGGCCTGGCGCTCGCCCTTCTTGGTGAGCGCGCGAGACAAGTCATCATCACCTTGCGAAGCCACTTCAGCTTCAGCGTGACGCCACAAAATCAAGTCCATGCCTCGCCCCTCAATTCAGCATCACAACTTGGCGGCATGCAGCGCCATCAGCGCGGCTTGTGCACCATGCAATGGCACGGGTGTTGTTGATGTCGCGGCTTTGGTCGATGCGCGTTTGGGTTTGGCTGGTTGCACGCGTGTGTAATGGCCATCGGCATTCAAGCTCCACGCGTCCACGTTGTCGTGCAGATAGGCCACCAAACACTCGTCAATCACGCGTTGGCGTAACACCGCATCTTCAACGGGCCAAGCCAGCTCGACACGACGCAGCATGTTGCGGTTCATCCAATCGGCGCTCGACAAATACAAAGACTCGTCATTGCCGGTGCGGAAATAAAACACACGCGAGTGCTCTAAGAAACGGCCAATGATGGAACGCACGCGGATGTTGTCGGTCACACCCGGGCGCTGCGCGGGCAACATGCAAGCGCCGCGAACAATCAAATCGATTTGCACGCCCGCTTGCCCTGCATGCACCAAAGCTTCCATCAGCTTTTCATCGGTGAGCGTGTTCATCTTCAAAATGATGCGGCTGGCCACGCCCTGCGCGGCGGCTGATGCGGTTTTTTCGACCTTCTCAATCAAACTGCGTTGCAACTGGAACGGCGCAATCATCAGCTTGTTCAAGCGCGGAATCTTGCTTTGGTTGGCCAACAGACTAAACACGCTCTCCACGTCTTGCGTGAGCTTGGGGTCGCAGGTGATGTGGCTCAGGTCGGTATAGAGCTTGGCCGTGCGTGGGTTGTAGTTGCCCGTGGACAAATGGGCGTAGCGGCGAATGCTGCGCCCCTCACGACGCGTGACCAGCAGCATCTTGGCATGGGTCTTCAAACTCACCACGCCGTACACCACTTGAGCGCCGATGTATTCGAGCTTTTCAGCCCAGTTGATGTTGGCCTCTTCGTCAAAGCGGGCCTTCAGTTCGACCACCACCGTCACCTCTTTGCCGCGCTGCACTGCTTCGCGCAGCAACTCCATCAGGCTGGAATCAGCCCCCGTGCGGTAAATGGTTTGCTTGATGGCCAACACATCGGGGTCACGCACGGCTTCACGTAAAAACGCCAACACGCCGTCGAAACTTTCATAGGGCTGGTGAATCATCACGTCGCCAGTTTGCAAACGCTCAAAGATAGAGCCGTTGGTCACCATCTGTTGCGGGAAGCTGGCGTTGTAACGAGGAAACAGCCATTTGGGGTTGTCCACTAAATCTATCAGCTGGTTCAAACGCACCAAGTTCACAGGACCATGCACGCGGTACAGGGCCGAGAGTGGCAGCTCAAACTGATGCAATAAAAATTCAGACAAAAATTCAGAGCAACCCGATGACACCTCTAAACGAACCGCTTGCCCATAGTTACGGTGCACCAAACCCTGACGCAAGGCTGTACGCAGGTTCTTCACATCCTCTTCGTCCACGGACAGGTCCGAGTGTCTCGTCACGCGAAACTGAGAAAACTGGCCCACATCGCGCCCAGGAAACAAATCTTTCAAATGCGCACGAATCACGCTGGAGATAGACACATACAACTGGCGCTTGCCCGAAAGCTTTTCTGGCAATGGAATGAGGCGCGGCAAACTGCGCGGCACTTTGACAATGGCAATTTCGTTGTCACGGCCAAACGCATCTTTGCCCGATAAACGCACGATGAAGTTGAGTGACTTGTTGGCCACCTGTGGAAAGGGGTGTGCGGGGTCTAGCCCCACAGGCAACAACAAAGGTCGAACTTCGCGTTCAAAGAATGATTTCACCCATTGGTGTTGCGCCAAAGTTCGGTCACCATGGGACAAGATGCGCACACCCTCTTTGGCAAAGGCCGGCATGAGCACATCGTTGTAAAGCGCGTATTGCTCAGCCACCAAAGCATGTGCCACTTGGCTCAACGACTCTTGGGCTTGCATCCCCACGGCATCCAAAGGCGCGAGTGGGCGGTCTAGACTGGCGTACAGCGCAGCCCTCACCTCAAAAAACTCGTCCAAGTTGGACGACACGATGCACAAGTAGCGCAAGCGCTCAAGCAAAGGCACCTCGGGACGTTTGGCCCAATCGAGCACGCGCGCGTTGAAAGCCAGCAAGCTCAGGTCGCGGTCAAGCCATTCGGGCTTGCGAATCTTTTGTGCGAGCTGCTCTTTGGCTTGAATACCTGTCGTCATGTGCGTTACCTGTCTAACTGATACCTGAGTGTGTCCATTTTTCATGACAACGGCGTGACATTTATCAACAATGCCTCACCCATTCGAATTTGTTTACCGGTTTCAATGCCATCGGCCAACGAGTAGCCCTGTGGCACAAACAACAAGATGGTGGAGCCGTGCTCAAACCACCCCATTTCTTGACCTTTGACATAGCTGGCATCACACGCAATGTCGTTCGGACCTTGATAGCGCAGGTTCAGCAAGACATCCACGGCGTGAAAACGCATGCTGGCCACCAACACGGCGGCGACGGGAACCATTAAAAACGGCACGCCTTCGGTGGTGTGCATTTGCAACACCGCGCGCTCGTTTTTACAAAACAATTCTTTCACGCGGCTTAACGCAATGGGGTTGACGTTCCAAGTGTCACCAGAGATGTAAGTCACATGGCTCAGGTTTGCATCGCACGGCGCATGGAAGCGGTGATACATGCTGCTGGTCAAGCGCAAGGTAACGAAGGTCCCCCCCTCAAGTACGCGCGGCCAGCGCTGAACCAAGTCGGGCGAACTGAGCAAACTGCCCAAGGTGTACGGAAAGCCTTTGGCTTGAAACACCATGCCGTCGCGAATCTCACCGCACGCACCCACGATGCAGTCGCACGGCGAACTCATCACGTCAGAATGAGAGTCAATGGGACGCAAGCCCGGCCGTAACTCACGGGTGAAACATTCATGCAGTGTTGCAAATTTTTGCTGCTTAGATTCACTCAAATCCAAATCTGTGAACCAACGCCATACCGCAATCGACCCCTTCACGAGCCAAGGGTGGCGCAGCTGGCTCCACCATCCCATGAAGCGCGTGAGCGTGATGCGGGGAATGCGATTGGTCAGAAGGAAATTAAGGTCCTCTTGCAAGAGCCAACTTTGAAATTTATTCCGAATCTTCATCATCTTGTCACTTAATTTAAATACAAAGGCGTATCACTGACACAAGGAAATCGACTGTGAACACCACTTGGATGAGCTTGGGCGCATTGGCCACATTGGCCCCGTCTATCTATCGGCGACTGCAACTTTCACGCGCCAAGCACCGTTCGCTTGCAGGTCACTCACGCATGGCCAAACGCTTGGCCCGCCTGCTACCCGGCTACCATTTTGACGAGCAAATGTTCTTTAAATGTGACAACGCGCCCTTCGAGATACAAAACCTTAGGCGTCAAGCATTTTTCAAAATTGCTGAAGTGCTCAAAGCACGTCACCCCTTGAGCATCCAAGCCAGTGCATCGGCTAGAGAAGACATCACGGACATGCAGTTCATCGCTGCTTATCGCGTGCCCTTTCAGTTCAGCCCTTTGGTGCAAGAGCACTTGAAGGTGGGCTCGTTCTTGCAATCAGCTGCTGGCGTGTACGTCACCGACTTGGATGGGCAATCGTTTTATGACCTGACGGGCTCGTATGGCGTCAACGTATTTGGCGCAGATTTTTACAAAAAAACAATGGCCGACGGCCTAGCCAAAACACACAGTCTAGGACCAACACTTGGCGCTTATCACCCCTGTGTCGCGAGCAACGCCGCACGCTTGAAAAAGATATCGGGCATGGACGAGGTTTCGTTCCACATGTCAGGCACAGAAGCCGTGATGCAAGCCGTGCGCTTGGCCCGCTACCACACCAAGCGCAAAAATGTGGTGCGCTTTTGTGGCGCGTACCACGGCTGGTGGGAAGACGTGCAGCCCGGCCCTGGCAACCCCATGCCCCCACGCGAAACGTACACGCTCAGCGACATGAGCGAGCGCAGCTTAGAGGTCATTCGCACGCGCAAAGACATTGCCTGCGTGTTGGTCAACCCTTTGCAAGCGCTGCACCCCAACGTCAACGCGCCCGGCGATACCACGTTGGTCGACAGCAGCCGGAAAGCGGCCTATGACCGTGCGGCGTACACCGCGTGGCTGCACAAGTTGCGCCAAGCCTGCAGCGACAACGGTGTGGTGTTGATTTTTGATGAAGTGTTTTTGGGCTTCCGCTTAGCCCCCGGTGGTGCACAAGAGTATTTCGGCGTACAAGCCGACATGGTGACTTACGGCAAAACACTGGGCGGTGGCTTTCCCGTGGGTGTGGTGTGTGGCAAGAAAGAATGGATGCGCCGCTTCCACCCAGACCGTCCGGCAGACATTTGCTTTGCGCGCGGCACATTCAAAGAGCACCCCGTGGTGATGGGCGCGATGTCGGCCTTCTTGGACCAAATCGAAACACCAGAAATCAAAGCGGTGTACGAGGGCCTTGATGAACGCTGGAACGCACGCGCTCAACGTTTCAACAGCGTCATGCAAGCCCACGACATTCCTTTACAGGCAGCAAACATGTCGAGTGTGTGGACACTTTTTTATACGCAGCCTAGCCGTTACAACTGGATGCTCCAGTACTACCTGCGCATCCATGGTTTGGCTTTAAGTTGGGTAGGCACTGGCCGCCTGATTTTCAGCCTCAACTACAGTGACGATGACTTTGAAAATGTGGTGCAACGTTTTGTCATGGCTGCAACGCAAATGAAGCACGATGGCTGGTGGTGGCACACAGCCGAGCTGACCAACAAGCGCATTCGTCGCAGCATTTTGAAAGAAACTATATTCAGATAAAGAAACCTTGCGTAGATAACGCAAAAGGCGTTCAGGTTCGGCAACCTGAACGCCTTTGTTACATCTTGCTGGCTTAGGAATGGCTAGCGTTCAAAAACTCCTGGTCAAAACGCTGACCACGCAGCAGCTGCAAAGGTGCTTTGTGATACAGGTACACGTCATGGAACGGGTCGGTGAGAATTTTGGTCATCCACACCAAACCGGTTTGTACATCTTTGATGAAACACAGGTGAATCGTGCGAAACAACAAACCACCGACACCCAAAGCCAACCACGAGTAACCCACAGCCTCTGAAAACTCCACCCACGTCTCGTGGGTAGGCACCACATTCAACATACCCGGAAAGTAGTAAATCACCAAAGGCAACAACACCCACAGACTGAGCAACACCACTTTGCGGCGCAGGTTGAAACCCACTTTGATTTCTTCTTTGAAATTGTTGGTAGCTTCGTTCACATGGTCATAGCCCAAGGGCTCAAAAAAGAAATGGCCCGACTGTCTGGCCACCATAGACACCAACCAAGCCAACAAAGCAGCCCAAGCAGGATTGACAAACAACAAGGCATACGAAATCAAAAAACAAATCGCACTGAGCAAATGCAAGGACTGGTTGATGCGACAGTGGTGGTAATAACGGTGGTCATCCCAGCGTTGAATGCGCAAGGCTTCTAGAAAATTTTTCACGTCTGATGTTCCTCATGTGTTTCAAGACTTGTGAATCATGAGCTTGTCATGTGAAAAAACCATGACAAAACATCACCAAATAAAAATGAAATAAAAACTTCAAATGCATGTCATGTCATCAAGTTGTTAAATTCAACGGCAACCATAGCGGTATGGAACTATCACCCAACACGCCTATCACCGTTGAAAACTTCGAGCCCGCTCAGCGCTTTTTACGCATTGCTGTTGTGACAGAAACATGGCCACCCGAAGTCAATGGCGTGGCAGTCACACTGTCTAAGCTAATTCATCACCTAGGTCTGCGACACCACACCATCCAGCTGATTCGTCCGCGGCAAGACAAGCACGATGAAGGAATCGAACAAACGGGCTGGTCGGAGTTGTTGTTACGCGGTCTGCCCATTCCCCGCTACCCGCAACTCAAACTGGGTTTGCCCAGCAAAAAGGCCCTCATCAAAGCGTGGAGCACACGACGCCCCGACTTGGTCCACATTGCCACCGAAGGTCCCTTGAGTTGGTCAGCTTTGCAAGCTGCACACATTCTTCGCTTGCCCGTCACATCCGATTTCCGCACTAATTTTCACAGCTACTGCCAGCACTATGGCGTGGGCTGGTTGAGCAAGCCCATCGTGGCCTACCTGCGCAAGTTCCACAACCGCACAGCCTTCACCATGGTGCCCACACAGGCCATGAAATACCAACTTGAAAGCATGGGGTTCAACAACCTCAAAGTGGTCGCACGCGGCGTGGACACAGAGTTGTTTCACCCCAACAAACGCAGTGAAGTCATTCGTAACAGCTGGGGAGTCACACCAGACACCATGGTGTTGTTGTCTGTGGGTCGATTGGCTGCTGAGAAAAATTTAGACCTCACGATTCAAACCTATCAAGCCCTCATTGCCGCAGGTCGTCCGGTCAAAATGGTGTTTGCGGGTGATGGTCCCATGCGTGCCATCACCGAAGCGAAATGCCCAGAGGCCATCTTCATGGGCATGTGCAGCCACGAGCAACTGAGCACACTGTATGCCAGCGCCGATTTGCTGCTGTTTCCAAGCTTGACAGAAACCTTTGGCAACGTCACCTTAGAAGCCTTGGCCAGCGCCACCCCCGTGTTGGCATTTGATTGCGCAGCGGCCAGTGACTTTGTCACAGACCACAAAAATGGCTGGCTGATAGACAGCGACGAACCACAAACCTACATCCGACGGGCACTGGAAATTACAAGCGAACCATCAACGCTACGCCAAGCACGGGAATTCACCCGTGCCAGCGTGGCGCACTTGGGCTGGGATGAAATTGCAGGTCAGGTCGAAACCATCTTCCAGCGCACCATCGAACAAAGCTAATCAGCGAAACTGACGCCATAGCAGCAGGCATAGTGGCGCAATGCCTGCAATCAGCACCACGGCCAAAAGCAACATGATGAAAGTCAACGGCATACCGAAAGCCAACAATGCACTGTAGGCTGCGAGCATCAACAACACGCAGAGGTTTTCATTGAAGCCCTGCACGGCAATCGAACGGCCTGAGCTCAACACCTGCATGCCTCTGTGTTGTAACAACGCATTCATAGGTACCAGCAGCATGCCACCTGCAACACCCACGCATAGCAAAAGCGGAATAGCCATCCATAACTCTGAAATGGTGACCATCACCGGCAGTAAAACCGCCAGCAGCAAGCCCCACGGCAATGCCTGTCGTGCCGAATGCAATTTGAAAGACCGCCCCGCCAAATAGGCCCCCACAATGACACCCACGGCCACCAAGGCCTGTAAATAAGCGCCAAATTTAAGCGTCATACCCAGAGAACCCTGAGCCCACACCAGTACGGCAAATTGCATCACGGCGCCCACACCCCAATACAAAGTGGTGACATACAGAGAAACACCGCCTAAAGGGTCTCGCCAAAGCTTTTGATTGGATTTCCAAAAGGTGGACCAACGTATCGCATGCAGCGTCATAGGCACGATGACGCCACGCTTGCCCATGGGCAGAAGTCCCACATTCAAAACAGCAGCCACCAGGTACACACCAACCACCACCGCCATAGCAGGCAGCGTTTGGGTCTGAATCAGGAACGCAACAGGCGTGCTCGCCTCTGACAAGCCAGTGAGTGCACCCCCAAGAGCGATGCCAAAAATAACTGAGAGAACCATGGACACTTCTATCCAAGCATTGGCGCGCACCAGCAAACGCGGAGGTACCGACTCGGTGGCCAAACCATACTTCGCAGGGGCATACAGCGACGCAGCCAAACCAATGATGGCAAAGGCACACAAAGGCTGAACACCCGCCAGCAACAAAAGCACCCCCACAATCTTGAGCGCATTCATGCAGGCCATCAACCACCCCTTGGAGAACGCATCAGCCAAGGGGCCGACCACACAAGCCAAGAGCACATAAGCCAAGGTCAATGAAAACTTCAACAAAGGCGCCCACCACCCCGGGTAGCCCTGCTCATTCAAAAAGTAAATACCCAAGATGAGCAGCGCGTTATCGGCGAGTCCAGAAGCAAACTGGGCACCAATCAGAAAGTAAAACCCTTTAGGCATTGAGTGCGGGTGTCTCCAAAGCTACCGGCTCAACCGTGAGGTTGACCAACTCATTGCGACGACCCACGCCTTGGTAGGCGATGCCCAAATCAGCCAAGGCATCGGGGTTGTATAAATTGCGACCATCCAAAATGTAGGGCGTGCGCATGCTCAGCTTCATGGCTTGGAAGTCTGGGTTGTGAAAGTTCTTCCACTCGGTCAGCACCATCAAGGCATCAACGCCGTGCAATGCATCCATGTCATGAGTGACCAAAGTGAAGTTCTGCAACAACGCTTCTTGCCCGGCGCAGTCGAGCTTCAAAGCCACCATCGCCTCGTGGCCTGCCACCGGGTCATAGGCCGTGACGTGGGCACCGCGCTCTAACAAGCTTTTGATGACCACTCGGCTAGTCGCTTCGCGCATGTCATCGGTGTTGGGTTTGAAGGCCAAGCCCCACACCGCAATTTTTCGACCTGTTAAGTCGTCACCCAAACGCTTGACCAAACGCTCGACCAACACAGTCTTTTGGCGCTCGTTCACTTGCTCAGTGGCGCTGACCACACGCATGTGCTGTCCATGCGCCTGTGCGGTGCTGACCAAGGCTTGAGTGTCCTTGGGGAAGCAGCTGCCACCATAGCCACAACCCGCATACAAAAAGCTGTAGCCAATGCGGTTGTCAGCACCAATGCCACGTCGAATTTGGTCCACGTCTGCGCCCAAGGCATCGGCCAAGTTGGCAATTTCATTCATGAACGAAATGCGCGTGGCCAACATGGCGTTGGCAGCGTACTTGGTCAACTCCGCACTGCGCACATCCATCCACACGGTGCGTGAATGGTGGCGGTTAAAGCTGGCATACAAGTCGCCCATCATGCGCTGGCTTTTCTCATGGTGAATGCCATCGTCAATGCCCACCACGATGCGGTCAGGGCGCATGAAATCTTCAATGGCAGCCCCCTCTTTCAAGAACTCGGGGTTAGACACCACATCAAACATTTCATCCGACATGCCACGCTGTGTCAGCTCGTGATTCACAGCAGCACGCACACGGTCAGCTGTACCTACAGGCACAGTGGATTTGTTCACAATGAGTTTGAAGTCTTTGAGGTTACGGCCCACCATCGCGGCGACCGACAACACATGCCCCAAATCGGCAGAGCCATCTTCTTGCGCAGGCGTGCCGACAGCGATGAACAAAATATCGCCATGGTCGATGGCCTCTTGCGCATCACTGGTGAAGCGAATACGGCCTTCCGCATGGTTGCGCGACAGCAGCTCTTTCAAGCCAGGCTCATAAATGGGCACCTCACCCGCTTGCAGCATCTTGACTTTGTTTTCGTCCTTGTCAAGACACACCACCTTGAAACCAAGGTCAGACAAACATGCGCCTGTGACCAAGCCTACATAACCAGAACCGATGACGGTGACTCGCATATATTTCCTCCTGAATACGTTCATCGTTGCAGAACATGATGAAAGGAATAAGAAGAAAAAAAGTCAATTCAGTGACGTACAGGCAAAAAAAATGACTCAAAGAGTCATGCGTGGTATTTCAAAAATCAGTTCAAGTTATTCGCCAGTGCGCAAGCCCCATCACCAAAATAACGCGCAAATGATTGGCTAAATTTTCCAAACCTTGAACCTTGAGCTCTTGCCCTGCTTGCTTGACGACAAATGATTCATGGCGATGTGGGAATTCGATGTGAATCACGTCGGGCGCAAAGCCCACAGGACATTGAATGCGAATGCTCGGGAACTGTCCTTCAAAGCGATTGCAACACTTGAATTGGCAATGGCTGTGATGTGAGAACTCCTCTATTGACTCGAACAATTTTGGCAATAAATTCGCTTTGACATCGCGATAGTCAAGCAGTCGATGTGTGTCACGCAAGTACGCCTCAAAGCTGGGGTCACTGAGGCTGTTGGGTAAAAAATACAACGGAGTCACGGGTGCACCTCGTTGCCCAAACGAACCGTGCGGTCAATGCGCACCATGTGCTGTTCAAACAAGCGCGTCGACTCGTCCCAACTGAATGTCAGCGCCTGCACGCGCGCCTCTGAACGCTGCACTTTCAAGGCTTCCAAACTGGCGTAGGCCAAGTCTTCATGCAGCACGCCGCCTTTGCGGTGGTGTGGGTATTCGGCATCGGGACGCAACACCTCAAGCGGTCCATCCACGGGGTAAGCCGCAACGGGGGTCCCACAAGCCATGGCTTCCAACATCACCAAGCCAAAGGTTTCGTTGCGACTGGGGAAGGTGAACACATCCGCGCTGGCATAAACATGGGCCAGCTCATCGCGTGGCAATACGCCCAACCAACGCACATGGTGAAACTTATCCCTCAGCTCTTTCTCAAGTGGCCCCACGCCGCATACCACTTTGCTACCGTGCCAAGGCATGGCCAAAAAGCTATCAATATTTTTCTCGTACGACACGCGCCCCACGTACAAAGCAATCGGACGTGGCAGGTCATCCAAGCTAGGGTGATTGGCTGCCGTCTCAGCGTAGCCAAACAACTGCATGTCCACGCCATGCGTCCAACTGCGTAGGTTTTTGAAACCCCAGCCATCTAACAAACGCATCACACCTTGTGTGGGCACCATCACACCGGCCGACGGCTTGTGAAAGTGGCGAAAAATCGCATAGCCAATCCACAGCGGAATGTGCAAGGCCGCTTTCAACACTTCAGGAAATCGCGTGTGAAACGCGGTGGTGAACGGCAAATCGTGCTTCAAACAATACTTGCGTGCGGCCCAACCCAAGGGGCCTTCGGTGGCCACATGAATCACGTCGGGCGCAAACGCATCCAACTGACGCGCCAATTGCGCATACGGCTTCACCGCCAAATCAATGCCCGCATAACCAGGGCATGGGCGCGTCTTAAATAAATCGGGGTGAATCACCTCCACCACATGACCCTTGGCATTGAGCTGGTCCACCAGCTCGACCAAGGTGGTGACCACACCATTGATTTGGGGGCGCCATGCGTCTGTGATGAGGGCAATTTTCATGCGACTTTGACCAATTCAGGTTTATCCATCACGATGGGTTCTGTTTGCCAATACAGCAAAGACAACTCACCTTGTTCGTTTTCCACCAAGGCGCTTCGGCTTTCCACCCAATCACCATCGTTGCAATACAAGACGCCATTCACATCGCGAATTTCAGCACGATGAATGTGGCCGCAGACCACGCCTTGGTAGCCATGCTTGGCGGCTTCGTGCGCCACAGCATTTTCAAAGTCGGTGACGTAGTTCAGCGCCTTCTTCACCTTGTGTTTGAGGTAGGCCGACAGCGACCAATACGGCAAACCCATGCGACCCCGCATATTGTTCAAGTAACGGTTGAGCTTGAGGGTGAATTCGTACAAATAGTCGCCCACGTAGGCCAGCCACTTGGCTTGCTGGACCACAGCATCAAAGTAGTCGCCGTGAATCACCCATAACTTGCGGCCATCAGCGGTTTGATGCACCGCCTCATCCACCACTTCAATCCCACCGAAATGGTGGTCTAAGAAATGTCTTGCAAACTCATCGTGGTTGCCCGGCACATAAATGACGCGACAGCCTTTGCGTGCTTTGCGCAACAGCTTTTGAATCACATCGTTGTGTGCTTGCGGCCAATACCAACGGCGACGCAATTGCCAGCCATCGATGATGTCGCCGACCAGATACAAATAGTCGCTTTCGTGCTCTTTCAAAAAGTCCAGCAAAGCCTCAGCTTGGCAACCGGGCGTGCCCAAGTGCAAATCAGAAATGAAGATGGCTCTGTAGTGCATCAAGCGCCCAAAAAGTGTTTGCGGTAGCGCGGTGGCATGTCGTTGATCTTCATCAACATAGGCAAGTCAGCTGTGTTGAAGTCTGGGTCCCATGCGGGTGCGCCCAGCACTTTGGCACCCAAGCGCAAATAGCCTTTGATCAATGCAGGAGGCTCAAACGCAGGGTTCACTTCCCACTGCTCGACTGGCAAAGCCAAACGCGGTGTCACTTGGTTCTCGATGCCTGCCAAATGTGTGGCCTTGAGTTGGTGCCAAATGCTGGCAGCCACTTCACCGCTGACCACGCCTTGGTGCAACATGGGAATGCTGGCACAGCCAATCATCACGTCGAGTTTGTTGCGCACCATGAACTCAGCCAAGGCACCCCACAAAGCCATGATCACGCCACCATGGCGATGGTCTGGGTGCACGCAGCTGCGACCCAACTCCACCATGCGTTCACGGTATTGACGCAAACGGGTCAAATCAAATTCAAGGTCTGAATACGTGCTGCCAATGCGCTTGGCTTGTGCTGGTGTCAACACACGGTAGGTGCCGATGACTTGCTCAGTCACGTCGTCACGGATGATGAGATGCTCACAAAAGTCATCAAACAAATCGATGTCATGTCCGGGAATGCTGTCTTTCAAACGTGCACCCATCTCGGTGGCAAACACGTCGTAGCGCAAGCGCTGCGCCTCACGCACCTCGTCTTGGTGCTTTGCCCATTCAACGATCAGGGCTGGGCGAGTTTCAGTTTTTTGGGCAGAGACAGAAACTTTTTGAGCGTCATGATCGTTTCGATGAAGCGACCCCCGTGGCACATCGATGAACGACAGCGGCATAGTTGGGTTTGGCAGTTCTTTCATAGTAGCTCCTTGGTAATTCAATGCCGTTGATTCTTATCAGGCCGTGTGAATTAACCGCGAAGATTGCATGAAATATTCGTGACAAAGCACCAACAAATAGTCACCAATTTGTCATACATCACACCTATGCTTATCAGCTAACCATGCTGATTAAATATTTAAGACTCATACACGCCTTTGGCTGCGCCTTCTGGATTTTGTGGATCAAGTTCCCTCGATTGAGCAGAGAGAGAAAGCTTGAAGAAATCAAAGCGTGGTCGCGCCACACATTAGAGATTCTTGGCATTCAGGTGCTTCACGAAACCTCGCTGACCAAGATTGAACAATCTGCGGCGCCGCTCATGTTCGTGGCCAACCATGTGTCTTGGGTGGATGCGCTCATCATCCAATCCATTCAACCCAGCATTTTTGTGGCCAAGGCAGAAGTCAAAGCATGGCCTATCGTGGGCAGCATTGCCAAAGGTTGTGGCGTGGTGTTTGTGGACCGTGGATCACCCAGCTCTGCACGACGTATGGTGGACGAAGTTTCAAGCGCCCTCCACCACGGCTACTGCGTGGCGGTTTTTCCTGAAGGCACCAGCAGCGAAGGCAGCTCGGTCAGTCTGTTTCATGCCAACTTGTTTGAAGCGGCCATCAACCACCACATCCAAATTCAACCCTTGGCGATTCGCTACACCAACCCAACCACAGGCGCGCTGTGTTTGAAAGCAGCGTTCATTGGCGACATCGGCTTTGTGCAATCGTTGCACCAAGTGATGACGTCAAATGTTATTCAAGCCAAGGTTCATGCGGGTGACATGCTGTCACCACAAGGGCACTCGCGCAGAAGTTTGGCGCATTTGTCGCACCACAGTGTCAGCACCCAACTGGAATTGCTCAACGCATAAGCGTTGCCACCCAACGGGGCAAACCAGTGGCCAGCAATGGAAGCCAAGAGATTAGCAATGTGCCTACAAAGATGGACACCAACGCAGGGGCCACAGAAGTAGCGACTGTGCGAATCGGTTGCTTGAACACCGCAGACGCAAAGTAAATGTTCATACCAGCGGGGGGACACAAAAAGCCCATTTCCATATTGGCCAAAAAGATGATGCCAAAGTGCACGGGGTCAATGCCGTAGCTGGTGGCCAAAGGCAACAACAAGGGAACCAACACCACAATGGCGGCATAGATTTCCATCAACGCCCCAGCGGCAAACAAGAACACATTGAGTGCCAACAAAAACACCCACTTGTTTTGCGTGACGCTTTGCACCCACTCAGTGGCCAAGTCTGGAATACCGGCATCCACCAAGTAGTTGGTCAAGCCCAACGCCATGCCCAAAATCAACATCACGCCGCCAATGATTTGGGTGCATTGCGATAAGCACGCACCGAACTTCTTAGCGCCTAACTCACGATGTGCCCACGCTTGCGTGAGCACTGCATAAATGGCCGTAAGCGCAGCACTTTCGGTCGGCGTAGCCAAACCACTGCCCAAAGAACCAATGGCCACCACGGGCGCCAACAGCTCCCACTTGGCGTGCCAAGCCGCATCACGTAAGGCATGCATGCTGAACGTGGTTCGCTCGCTTCGCTCTGAACGAACCACGTCTTGGCGCAAGTAGCCACCAAAAATGAGCAAGCACACCACCATCACCACTGCAGGCACGATGCCCGCCAAGAACATGGTGTTGATAGGCACACGCGCAATGATGGCGTACATGATGAGTGGCACGGACGGGGCCAATAAAACGCCGAGGGCGCTGGCACTGGTAATCAAACTGATGCCCTTGCGTTCGGGATAGCCCACACCTTGCAACAGCGGCAACAGCAAGCCACCCAAAGCAAGGATGGTCACGCCACTGCCACCTGTGAAAGCGGTGAAACATGAACACAACACGGTGGCAGCAATCACGGTGCCTGCTTGACCACCGCCGAACAGGGCGACAAACACAGCACCCAACCGCTGCGCAGCACCTGTGCCCGCAAAGATAAGTCCAGCCAAAGTGAACAGTGGCAACGCAGGCAGTGAGGGGTTCACCGTGATTTGGTAATGCGACAAAGCGATGGACGCCAGTGGCAAACCGTCTTGCCAAAACAAGGCCAACGCCAAGCCGCCCAAGACTGCAAAGATGGGTGCACCAAACGACAGCAACAACATCAGCCCTATCACCCAAGGCCACAGTGGCAATGATTGGCCATCAAAGCTGAAAGCCAGCCACGCGCCCAACAAGGGCGACATGCAAGCCCCTGCCAACTTCAAGTGCCACTGCGTGCTGCAACGTGCACCCAACTTGCATGCCAAACAGGCAAAGCCCAAAGGCATGGCCGCTTCAAACCACCACACAGGAATGCCATAAGCCAATATTTGCTCGGCCGACATTTCGCTCAGCACCAGCTGGCCACTGGCCCAGGCCAACACACCACACACCGCCGCTGCACCCAGCTGACCTACGGCATAGAAGCGCGGCAACATCACCCCCAAGCTGGTCAGGTGGCCAAAGCGCTCAGCGGCAATCGCACCGGCCATAGCCATCAGCAACCCCAAGTGCTGCACCACCACGGGTGCGTTATCAATGCCTTTGCCCATCATGGGGCGCGACACAATTTCGATCAAAGGAATCAAGGCCATCAAGACCAACGCCATCCCAGCAAGCCATATGTCGGCTTGTGTCAGGCCACGCAGCAGTCGAGCCATCATTTGGTTTTTCCTGCGCGGTAAGCCTTGAGGTGACGGAACACTTCATCAAAAGTTTCAGCGGGTACCAGGGTGCCCCGAATACGTGGGTACAGTTTTTCAGCCAAGTCGTTCCATGCACGCATTTGCTCGGCGTTGGGTTTGTTCACCACCAAGCCACGTTTTTTCATGGCGTCCACCGCCTCCTCCACTTCTTGGCGGGCTTTGGTGCGAATTTGTGCACCGGCCTTGTCGCTGGCCACACGCACAGCCGCCTGCGTTTCGGGTGTCATGTCATCCCAAGATTTTTTGGTCACCACCAAGGCCCCCACAATGGGCGCCCAATTGATTTCCAACATGTTGGGCGCCATGGTGTAGACCTGGCTGGCCAAGGCAAAGTAAGGCGTTGAGGGCACCACGTTGATCATGCCGGTTTGCACCGAAGGCAAGATGTCACTGGTCTCTAGTGGCACAGGCGTGTAGCCCATGCTCTTCATGATTTCTTGCTGGTCAGCTTCGCCACCCCATGCAAAGAATTTCATCTTTTGATAGTCCTCAGGCTTGAAGGCAGGATCTTTCGAAAAGAAACGCACCCAACCCGCATCACCCCACGCCAACACCACGAAGCCTTTGTCTAAAAACTTTTTCTCCATCGCAGGACGCATTTTTTCGCGCACATAGTCCACCTCGTCCCATGTTTTGAACAGCAACGGCATCGATTGCAAAGCCGCAATCGATGGCTCAATTTCGCGCAAACCCACCACCGACAGCAGCGCACCTTGCAACTGACCAATACGCATGCGACGTGCCAACTCAGTCTCACCGCCTTGGCTGCCATCGGGGTACACCACAAACTTGGCGTTGCCGCCTTGCGCTGCACGCCATGCTTCACCAATCTCCATCAGCTGGCGGTGGTACAGCGAATTTTTAGGGGCCAAGGTGCCCAAGCGCAACTGCTTGTCAGGCGCTGACCAAGATGCGGATTGCGCGCACAACAAACTTACGGCCACGCACACTTGCAAACAAGATTTCAATAATTTAGACATTCACAGCTTTCAAAAAAGATCATCGACGGATGAGAGCAACCACTGCGCACGCTCGCGCATCACTTCGTTTTGCAAACTGCGGTGCTGTTGGCTGATGTCAATCGCTTGGTTCAACAACTGCTCAAACTGTTTTCGGTCTTCAGCGGGTAAAGCCACGCCTTCTGCTTTGGCCACAAATGGCCCCGCTTCTAGGCCCTTGCTTAAATCAATCGCTTGGTCGTAATAGGCCTGCGCTTTTTGGCGCGAGCCCCCCACTTTGGCCCCCTCCAAGGTGCCCATCAAACTGGCCAGAGCACCTTGCCCATACGTAGGGTCGACTTGCCAAGCCAGCTCAGCCAAGCGCATGGACAACGGCAGATCGGCCACCACATCTGGGTCGTCTTTGGACATTGAAATCAAGCCCCCCAAAGATGCAGCAGCCCAATACGCTAGCGGTAGTTGGGACTGCGTCAAGCGCGGTTGATTTTTCGGGTCCGCCTGTCGCAAGGCGACGGCAAAACCAGGTTGACTGAGCTCTAGCGCCATCATGGCGTGACGGTGCGCACGGGCGTACATGCGCCCCGCTCGCTCACGCATCTGCGCAGCCACTTTAGGACTTTGGGCATCTATCTTTTCAGCATCAAACGCCACGAAAGCGTAGGCATATTGTGTGAAGCCCGCAGACACCGACTCGGCCAATTTCAAATGACCCGGCGTTTCTTTCAGCACCGACTCGGAGAACTTCAGATAAAAAGCACTGGCCTCGCGTGCCAGTTGCAAATCATCTTCACTGGACATGCTTTTCCCAGATAAAGCCTGGGCTGTTTGATCCACCACAAAGGGACGCACGGCACAACCTGAAAACAACAGTGCAAAAACTAAAAAAGGTATCAAGCGATGGTAAGAAATAAGAACACCTCTGTAGGGTTGGCTGTGAACAGATTGTGAAAACTGTAAATCTGTCGTGTGAAGATTCAGTGACAAAGGAAATGATTGCGCGCGACATCCTTTCGTGAACTACTGAAGCTGACGTCACACCAGCGTCACACAACTTTTGTAAATTATTCAACGATGACCCAAATTCATGAAAACCTACAAAAACAAAGACGCGGCCTGAACCGCGTCATCCATGCGTTTGGTTACTCCATGCAAGGCCTGCAAGCAGCCATGCATGAGCCTGCATTTAGACAAGAGGCTTACCTTGCTCTCGTAATGATCCCGTTGTCGTTTTACATAGGCAACAACTGGGTTGAAATTTCACTTCTTTCAGGATCGGTCATCTTTGTTTTGACAGTCGAACTCTTAAATACGGGCCTTGAGTCCGCCATCGATCGCGTCGGCCCTCAGTGGCACGACCTCTCCAAGCGTTGCAAAGACTTAGGCAGTGCCGCAGTGTTGCTGAGCATTTTGTTTTGCATGGGTATTTGGCTAAGCGCTTTGTTACTTAAATTTACGCAATATCTTTAAATACGTCATCCTATGGAGTGAAGATATTTGCGCTTCATTGCACGCTCATCGACAGCCTTTGCTTAGCCATGTCACTTAAAAATTTAACCGAAATGTTGAACAAACAAAAATTGGTAGACAGCATGGTTCACAGTCAGCAAATGCACAAGCATGACTTTGTCGAATCTTTGTTGCAAAAGCAACATGATGCCGAGCTGCTCAACTTCATTGCCAAACAAAGTTCAACCGAACTAGGCGGCTACCTAGACGCCCTACCCATGGATGATGCCAAGAAGTTGTGGAGCAAACTACCCAGCGCGCGTGAGAACGATGTGTTGTGGGAAATGTCGGATGAGCGGCGCATCGCCATTGCTGGCGACAGGCAGCCAGGTTTTGAAGACAGCAAAATCAATGTCTACGAACTAAATGACGGACGACTTAAAAACTTACCCATTTCTGGCCGCAAAGACCTAGAGGGTGCCAAGCCGATTTGGGTTGACTTGATCAACTCTACCAAGGCTGAACGCATCTTTGTCGGCTCACACTTCGGCGTTGAGTTACCTGACCCAATTGAAGCCACTGATCTTGAGGTGAGTGCACGTTTTCATGTGGAAGAAAACGACGACATCCACCTGCACTCGAACTTCTTGTTTGATCGTGAAGGCAACTCCAAAAGCGTACCCGTCGCTTTCATCTTGCATGGTGGCGTTTTGTTTTCACTGCGCAATGAAGAGCTGTCCGTCTTTCGCTTGCAACGCCGTCGAGCGCTCACACAACCCGGCTATGTGACGGACTGCATCGACTTGTTGTTAGACCTTTACGGTGCCGATGTAGAGGTATCAGCTGACTCGCTTGAAAACATTTACGCCAAGCTGGGGGTGGTGGGCCGACATGTGCTGAGTGAAGCCATCACCGACCAAGAGGCCGCAGGCATTCTGGCGGACATTGCCGAGGAGGAAGACCAAAACGGTCGTATTCGCAGCAATATTTTGGACACCCAACGCGCCTTGAGCTTTTTGATGCGCGGCCGCTTGCTGACATCAAATCAAATTGATGATGCCAAACAAATTTTGCGCAACATTGACTCCTTGAATAGCCACACAGCATTTCTCTTCGACAAGATCAACTTTTTGATGGATGCCACGATTGGTTTCATCAACATCAACCAAAACAAACGCGTGAACCAATTGACCGTGTTCAGTGTCGTGTTCATGCCTATCAACATCTTGGCAGGCGTGGGTGGTATGTCCGAGTTTTCAATGATGACCGAGGGCACGCCTTGGCCGCTGGCTTACGGTGGTTTTTTACTTGGCTCCTCTTTTATCGGGCTGATCACTTATGTGCTGCTCAAGCATTTTGAAAAGCGTCGTCTAAAAAAATAATGAAAGCTACTGTCATGACTTATCACAAACACGAAAACTCTGAAATCAAAGACGACGGCTTGCGCTATAGCCATAAGAAAAATGGCTCGCCGTTCGAAGGCACTGGAAGAACGGGTGAAATGATGAGCTGCATCAAATGCAGCAAACACAAGCCACGCGCCAGTGGCTCATTTCGTCGATTTTTAAATGCCAACCACTTCTTTTGCGGCGAGTGTCGCGTGGTGCCTGCTTAAGCGTTGAGACGCCAACGATTGTGTGGAAAAATTAATTTGAAGCACGAACCCTGCCCCACTTCGCTGGTAATGGACAAGCTGCCACCGTGGCGTTGCATCACATGTTTGACGATGGCCAAACCAAGGCCGGTACCACCTGATTCGCGTGAACGGCTGCGGTCCACACGGTAAAAACGCTCGGTCAAACGTGGCAAATGTTCAGCAGCAATACCTGCTCCAGTGTCGCGCACAGCGACCAACAGACTGCCATCCACGCCTTGGTCAACCGACACATGAATGCTGCCGCCCGCTGGGGTGTAACGCACGGCATTGCTCACCAAATTGGAAACCGCACTTTGCAACTCGCGCGCCTCACCAATGAGCTGAGCTTCGCCAAGCAAAGGATTGATTTCAAACTGAATATTCTGAGGTTGTGTCCCCTGCGAAATGGTGTCGGACAAACCACGGGCCTCTAGCTCGCACGCTTGCATCAAACGTGACAATGGCAAGGTACTCACACTGCTAGGAACTGGGCTACCCTCCAAGCGCGACAAGGTCAACAAATCTTCAACCAGCCCCTGCATGCGCACCGCTTGAATGGCCATCAAACCCAAATAGCGTTTTTGCTCTTCGGCATTCAAGTCCAGGGTTTGAAGCGTCTCCACAAAACCCGACATGACGGTGAGCGGTGTACGAATTTCATGCGAGACGTTGGCCACAAAGTCACGGCGCATGGCCTCGGCTTGCTCCAACATCGTGACATCACGGGTGAGCAACAGCTGCTTGCCTTCACCATAGCGGTGGCGTTGAACCGAGATGCGCACGGGGCGCTCCATGCGGTGTCTGAAACCGGCCATCACCACAGGCTCCACGGGTTGTTCAACGGCCATGTAGGCCGTAAACACGGGGTCGCGCAGCAAATTACCCACACGTTGCATAACATCACGCTCGGGATGAATGCCTAGATGCGTTGCAGCGGTTTGGTTGCACCACTCGATCTGTGCATTGGCATCGAGCATGACCACCCCATTGGGTGAAGCCTGAATGGCAGACAAGAAATCTTTGTGCCGCTGCTCGCCAGCGTCGATGCTGCGCTCACGATCGCGTAGCAATTTGCGGGCGCGGTCTAAAACCACACCCCACCAACCCGACATCTGTGGGGCCATCGCCAAATCGCCGTGGCGCAGCCATGAGCGCACGCGGTAGCCACGCCATGCGTCGATCAACATCCAGGCCAAACCGGCTAGCAAAGCACCTAACAACAAATACAGTGATTGCGGCTGCTTATCCCCCATGACGGCCCACGAAAAACCAATCGCGGCGCCAAAAGCTAACAGGGAGAGAAACGAAAGAAAGCGACTAATCACGGGAACCTTGCATCGGTTTTAGATCTGATGGGTGATTCTGTATCCTACGCCACGCACGGTTTCCACCATGCTGCCCGCCTCGCCCAAAGCTTCGCGCAAGCGCTTGACGTGGACGTCGACCGTACGTTCTTCGATGAACACATGGTCGCCCCACACGCGATCCAGCAGCTGGCTGCGGCTGTGCACGCGCTCGGCGTGGTGCATCAAATAATTGAGCAATTTAAATTCTGTGGGGCCCAGCTTGATGCCTTGATCGTTGAAGCTGACACGGTGTGTCGAGCCGTCCAACTGCAAACCACCAATGCGCACCACATCACTGGCTTGCTCAGGCGCGCGGCGGCGCAGCACCGCACGGATGCGAGCCAGCAGCTCTTGCGTG
>CANGOY010000001.1 GCA_947455585.1 Comamonadaceae bacterium | reverse complement strand
GGGGTTCATGGCAATGCTCTTCTCTGCGTCAGCGGGTCACAAAATCTTGTGGGGGTGTTGGTTTTGTAAAAAATGGCACTCGTTTTAGCCAAAGCTTCAGCGCCTGCCAATGGATGCGTGTCATCACCATCAGGGTCATCAATGGGTAGCCCCACAGCGCATGGCGTAGGACAAGGTGCGTGATGGGTTGGAGCTGGCCGCTCACGCTGGTTTCAATCAAGGGGCCGTGTGCATCGTCGTGGTCCACGCTGGCTACCGTGTGGTCTTCCGTACGCATGAAGCGAAAGCGGTAGTCGCCCTGTACGGCGCAAAACGGCGACACATGAAACACTTTGCTCGCGCGTTGCTCAACGCCATAGCGAGGTTGGTCTAGCAAATAGCAATGGCGCTCACCAAAGGTGTTGTTCACTTCCACCACGATGGCGCGCAGGCTGTTATCTGCGGCAAGGCAATACCAAAAGCTCACAGGCTTGAAGGTGTAGCCCAGTACGCGCGGGTAGCAGTGCAGCCACACCTCGCCCGTGGCGTCGGTGATGCCTTCGCTGTGCAGCAGTTCATCTAGCCAAGCCAGTGCACCGCCGTCATTTGCGCTTCTACCATCGCCGTGGTCCACGTCGTGAAAGCTGATGGCGCCTGCGCGGTTGATGGGCAGCGTGGTGTCACCGTGGGATTGAAGCGTGCGCATGGGCAGCATCAAAAAGAAGGTGCTGTAGTTGAACACGTGGGGCGTGGGGCGCAAACGCGAGTGACGCACTTGGCCAAAACCAATCATGGCTTGCGGCTTGTCGGCAGCCCATGCGCGCTGCAGAGGTGGATGCGCGTTGTGGGTTGTGGTGCTTGACATCATGCGTTGAGCATGCGCGATTTGGCCCACAAGGTCTGTGCGGCATCGCGCCCAGCTTTGAAGCCATCTTCATGAAAGCCGTAGCCCATCCACGCGCCGGCAAACCACGTGTGTTGTTGGCCTTGCAGCTGTGGCATCTGGGTTTGCGCTTGAATGGCTGGTAAGTCAAATACGGGGTGGGCGTAGTTGTATTCGCCAAGGATGTGCGCTGGGTCAATTTCGTGCACGGGGTTTAGCGACACGATGACGTCTTGCGTGAACGGCAGCGGCTGCAACAGGTTGAGCCAGTAGTGCAGGCACACGCGGGTGGACTCGGTGTTGCTGTGAGCCGCACGTTCGTAGTTCCACGCGGCCCACGCGAGTTTTTTCTGGGGCATCACCGAGGTGTCGGTGTGCAAGACTGCGCGGTTGGGGTGGTAGCGAATGGCACTCAAAGTGGCCGCTTCTTGCGGTGTGGGCTCGGCCAGCATGGCCAACGATTGGTCGGCGTGGGTGGCCAAAATCACTTGGTCAAATCGTTCTGAGCCTGCATGCGTTTGCA
The DNA here is from genome assembly GCA_947455585.1 of Comamonadaceae bacterium. Lineage (GTDB taxonomy): Bacteria > Pseudomonadota > Gammaproteobacteria > Burkholderiales > Burkholderiaceae_C > Limnohabitans. The sequence continues at coordinate 32,978 of CANGOY010000001.1, read as the reverse complement.
GCGTCACACCGTGTGCATCGCGCTTGATGCGAAGCACGGGCGTATTCAAACGCTTGTCTGAAATGCCAGTCAAAATTTTCTCAACATAGTGGCGTGCGCCGCCTGCCACGGTGTACCACTGCGGGCGGTTGTTGACCTGAATCAGTCCGTGGTTGTGGCAAAACCGAATCATGGTGGCCACAGGAAACTTCAGCATTTGGTCTGTGGGGCAGCTCCAAATGCAGCCAAGCATGGGCAGCAAATACCAATCGCGAAACACGTCGCTGAATTTGTGCAAGAGCAAAAATTGGCTCAAGGGCTGGGCTAACTCATGGTCTTGGTTGCGTTCGGCCAGCTCGGTGGCTAGGATGTTGAAGCGCATCACATCGCGCAGCATCAGCAAGAAGCTGGGCTTGAACAAGTTGCTGCGCTGGGCAAACACGGTATTGAGGTTGGCACCGTTCCACTCCAAAGCGCCTTGGCCGTTTTTGTGGGGCACTTGCACCGAAAACGACATGTCTGATTTGACCGTGGCTACTTGCAATTCTTCAAACAAAGCAATCAGCCCAGGATACGTGCGCTCGTTGTAAACCAAGAAGCCCGTGTCCACGCCATGCGTTTGCACGCCGGTGGCTGTGGGCAAGGTCACGTCCACGGTGTGTGTGTGACCGCCGAAGTAGTCACCTGCTTCAAACAAGGTGATGTCGGCTTTGCCGTGCAAATGGTGCGCGGCAGACAAGCCCGAAATACCTGAGCCCACGATGGCGATGCGTGGCTTCATTGCGCAGCACCTTTCGCGGCTAATTGCTTTTCAACCTCTTGCACAAAGCTTTTGTCTTGCGGGCCCGTCATGCTGCTGAAGCTCTTGATGCTTTTGCCATCGCGACTGATGATGTATTTGTAAAAGTTCCACTTCGGGCTTGTGCCTGTTTGTTCGGCCAGTTGTTTGAACAGCGGCAAAGCCTCTGCGCCACGCACGGTGGTTTTCACAAACATGGGGAACTTCACACCAAAGGTGTTTTCGCAAAAGTCGGCAATCTTGGCGTTGCTGTCTGGCTCTTGTGAGAAGTCGTTGCTGGGAAATCCGAGCACGACCAAGCCTTGGTCTTTGTATTTGGCATACAGCGCTTCGAGGCCTTTGTACTGCGGGGTGAAGCCGCAAAAGCTGGCCGTGTTGACCACTACGACCACTTGACCTGCGTACTGGCAAAGGTTTTGGGGCTTCTCGTCTTGCAGCCTCGACACGGTGTGCTGCAGGACGCGGGGACATGCGTTGGCTGCGGTGGTTGGGCTGTCTGTCGCGCTGTACGCTGCGCTCATGCTCAAAACAAAACCAGCGAATAAGAAAACAAAACGGTGCATCACGGGAAAGCCCTTTTTAGAACGAGGGGAATCATGGCTTAATATTAAAACTCTGTCTAGGACGTAACTATTCTCCACGTTCCATTGCGGGGATTTCTATCTATGAACTCACGTGACATCGATTCACCAATAACGCTGTCCATTGCCGCCGTCGAGCGCGACACCGGCATCGGCAAAGACACGCTGCGCGTTTGGGAGCGCCGCTATGGCTTCCCAGTACCCGGTCGGGATGCCAACGACGAACGCACCTACCCCATCGCTCAGGTGGAAAAGTTGCGCATCATCAAACGTTTGATGGACCAAGGCCATCGCCCAGGTCGTATCGTGGCGCAATCAATGGATGCGCTGCAGCACTTGAGCCGATGCGAAGCCTCTTTGCAGTCAAACCAGCCCATTGGTGCCGCTGTAACGCGCGAAGATTTAACGGCTTACATCACCCAGCTTCAAACGCAAGACCATGAGGGCATTCGTCGCGAATTGCTCAAAGCCTTGTCGCAAGATGGGCTGCAAAAGTTTTTGACGAACGTGGTTGCACCCTTGACCGCTTTGGTGGGCGAGACGTGGGCGCGGGGTGATTTGGCCGTGCACGAAGAACACCTGTACACCGAGTGCGTGAGCAGCCTGATGCGCCAAGCCATTGCGGCTATCCCCAAACCTGCCCGTGGCGGCGAGCCCGTTGTGCTGCTGACCACATTTCCACAAGAAGCCCACGGCTTGGGCCTGTTGATGGTGGAGAGTTTGTTGACGTTGCAGGGCTGCCGTTGTGTGTCTCTGGGCACACAAACGCCAGTGCGTGACATTGCGCAAGCAGCCATTGCGCACGGCGCAGATGTGGTGGCCTTGAGCTTCAGCCTCAACATGAACTCCAACCATGTGGTGGATGGCCTGACGGAGTTGAATGCACTTTTGCCTTCAGCGGTCGAGGTGTGGGCCGGTGGCAGCGCCCCCGTCTTGCGTCGTCGTCACATTGAGCGGGTGGTGGTTCTGCATGACTTGGTGTCAATTTCAGAGGCAGTCAAGCATTGGCGTCGGCTACACACGACCGCGCAAAGCAAGGTGGCTGCAACCTAGAATTGCCGCACCATGACCGACACCACTTTGCTTCCCCCCGCTTTTCTCTCCAAGCTGTCTTCGCGCCAAGATGCCGTGCAACGCGTGGCCGCCTTGCGTGCGCAGGGCCCCGTGGTGTTTACCAACGGTGTGTTTGATGTGCTGCACCGTGGCCATGCGTCGTATTTGGCGCAAGCCCGAAGCGTGGGCGGCAGTTTGGTGGTTGCTTTGAACAGCGACGCCTCGGCACGCCGCTTGGGCAAAGGCCCAGACCGCCCGCTCAATAACGAGTTGGACCGTGCCGCCTTGATGGCCGCTTTAGAGTCGGTGAGTTTGGTGACGTGGTTTGACGAGGACACGCCGCTGGAACTCATCACTGAGTTGCGTCCCGATGTGTTGGTCAAAGGTGGTGATTACGACATGAGCAAACTTGCTGAAACGCAAGTGGTGCTGGCTTATGGTGGCCGCGCCCAAGCGATTCCGTTTGTGGATGGTTATTCCACCACGGCGTTGGTGAAGAAGATTCGTCAAGGCTAATTGCCAAACACGCAGCGCCACAAAGTTTGAATGGCCGCACATTCTTTTTCTAGCTCGGCGCTTGGCACTTGCGTAGGCTGCTCGTCTAAGCGCGCACGGTGTTGCACACGACGCAGTTCGCGGTAAGCGCTGCCGGCCTCCTCGCCCACGCCTGCGGGTAGCAGGCCTGCTTTTTCAGCGCTCACAAGCAACGCAATGTTGCCCACGTTGGCCAGAAGTGCGGGGTGTTGATGCGCATGGGCCAGCACCAAATATTGCACGGCAAACTCCACATCGACCATGCCGCCCGCGCTGTGTTTGACGTCAAACAAATCGGGCTTCACGGGGTGGGCGGTGCGCATCTTGTCGCGCATGGCCACAATTTCTTGGCGCAAAGCAACCACGTCGCGCTTGGCGTTGATGACGTTGGCACGCACCGTGTCGAAGCGCGCTTTGAGTTCCGGTGCACCGAGGCAAAAACGCGCACGCGTCATGGCTTGGTGCTCCCAGGTCCACGCGGTGTTGTCGCCGCGTTGGCCTTGGTAGTCGGCATAGGCATCGAAGGTCGACACGAGCAAACCCGAGTTGCCGTTGGGGCGTAGCGCGGTGTCAATCTCGTACAAATCCCCGTCACCGGTTTTCACGCTCAACCAGTTGATGAGCTTGCGCACATACGCCGCATAAATTTCGCCTGCGCGCTCATGCGCGTCTTCGTACACAAACACAATGTCAAGGTCGCTGCCGTAGCCCAGTTCTTTGCCGCCCAACTTACCGTAAGCGAGGATGGCAAACAAGGGCTCATCGCGGTGGCGCTGCTTGAAGTTTTGCCAGACCCAGCGGCTGGTGATTTTGAGCATCACATCGGCCAGTGCGCTCAAATCGTCGGCCACTTGCTCGACGGTGATGCGGCCTTCCACGTCACGCGCCAAAGTGCGAAATACCTCGGCGTGGTGGGCTCGGCGCAACAGGTTGAGCAAGGTTTCTTCATCGGCTTGACCGGTGGATTGCAAGGACGCCAAGCGGCGCTCTAGCTCTTGTTCAAACTCTGCCGGCACAAAGCGTTCGGCCAACAAGGCTTCGCCTGCCAGCTCGTCAATCACGCCGGGGTGTTGCTGCAAATATTTGGCTGGCCAACGCGCCATTCCGAGCAAGCGCATGAGTTGTTCGTGCACACGCGGGCGCTCTATCAACAAGGCCAAATAGCTTTCGCGGCGCAGCAGCGGCTCCATCCAATCGCTCCAACGCACAGCTGCTTCTTCACTCACGCGGCCATCGGCTATCCACGCGTTGGTACGTTGCAAAAGTTTGAGCAAGCGCTGCACGCTGTCATCGCGCAGGGCGCGGATGCGGGGCTGTTCGCACCAATGCATCACGCGTTCGCGCAGGCGCTCATTCAAGTCGGGCAGCAAGGAAGCCAAATCGACGTAGTCGTTCTTGGGCGTGCAGCCTTTGCAGTCGCCGCTGCTGTTGTGAGGGCTGTTCGGCTCGGCCTTGTCGCCCAAGCCCAGCAAACGGTCAAACTCGTGGGCCACCAGCTCGCGGTGGGCATCAAGTTGGCTTAAGAAGTCGCAGCTGTCGCCAAAGCCCATGGTCAGCGCCATCCAATTCAGGTCGTCGTCGTTGGTGGGCAAGACGTGGGTTTGTTGGTCGTCCAAGTATTGAATGCGGTGCTCGACTTGGCGCAAAAACACATAGGCCTTGGCCAGTGCGTCGGCGGTGGCGGCGGGCATGAGGTTGGCTTGGCTCAAGCGTTGCAAGGCTTGCAGCGTGGGGCGTGTGCGCAGTTCGGGAAAATGCCCACCTCGCACCACTTGCAGCAGTTGCACCGTGAATTCGATTTCACGAATGCCGCCGCGTGCCAGCTTCACATCGTTGGCACGCTCAGGCCGGCCTGCACTGCGCGACACCGAATGCTTGCGAATTTGTTGGTGCAATCCGCGCAACGACTCAAACACGCTGTAGTCCAAATAGCGACGAAACACAAAAGGCAGCACCGTGTCGCGCAGCTCAAACGCATTCGCCTTGGCGCTGAAGGGGGCGACCACGCGGCTCTTGAGCCACGCGAATCGTTCCCATTCGCGCCCCTGCACCAAGAAATATTCTTCCAGCGATTGGCGCGACACCACGCTCGGGCCCGAGTTGCCATTGGGGCGTAATGCCAAATCCATGCGGAACACAAAGCCGTGGTCGGTGGTGTCGCCAATCAAGGCGTAAATCAGTTTGACGGCTTTGGCAAAGTAGTCGTGGTTGCTGATGCGCCCGCGTCCATCGGGCAAACCAGTGGTTTCACCGTCTTCGTCGTACACATAAATCAGGTCGATGTCGCTGGACACATTCAGTTCGCGTGCGCCAAATTTGCCCATGCCAACAATCCACAGCGCCGCACGTTCGCCGTTGGGCTTGGTGGGCACGCCGTAGCTGGCGTCTAGTTGGGCTTGGGCTTCGTGAAAAGCAATGTTGAGGGTGAACTCACCCAGTTGAGTCACCGCGTGGGTCACCACATCAAGGCTGGCGCCTTGTTCACAGTCGAGCACCACCAAGCGTTCCATCACCAGCTGGCGCAACATGCGAAGCGCATCGCTGCAGCTGTGGGTTTGACGCAGCGCTTCAAAACAGGTCTGCATCGTGGCCAACATGGGCGCACCTTCGGGCAGCAAATGCAGCTCATTTGCGTAGCGACGGCGAAGGCGCTGTACGAAGCGCGAATAAGCGCTCAGATTTGGCATTGAGGAGGGGATAATTCCAGTCACGTTGCTAGCACCATGAAACATTTGTCAGACTCTGTAAATCCCACCCCCGACAGTTTGGAACTTGATTTGAAAAACAAATCAGTTTGGCGACGTGCGCTCAATTGGGCGCTGGGTTTGGTGGCGTTTGCTTGGGTGGTTGTGTTGCTGGCTTGGAGCGCACTTCACATTTTCATTGTGCCGCGAATCGGCGACTACCGCGAAGTGCTGCAACAACAAGCCACACGCGCTTTGGGTGTACGTGTCGACATTGGCAGCATCAACGCAAAAGGCGGTTGGTGGGTGCCGTGGTTTGAACTCACCGACATTCAGCTGTACGACCGCGAAGGCCGCGAGGCACTGAGCCTGCCGCGCGTGTTGGCGGCTGTGTCGCCGCGCTCAGTGTTGCTGGGTCAGTTTGAGCAGCTCGACATTGAACAGCCCGAGCTCGAAATTCGCCGCGATGCCAATAGACATGTGTGGGTGGCGGGCCTTGACACCAGTGTTGCCAGCGACGGCAGTGGCGCAGATTGGTTTTTCTCGCAGCCCGAGTTTGTGGTGCGCGGCGGTTTGATTCACTGGCGTGACGAGAGCCGTCCAAGCGCGGTGCAAGCCAGCGCACCCGTGCTGAGCCTGCAAGGCGTAGACGTGTCCATCAAAAACCACTGGTTCCAGCACGAGGTGAGTGCAGAAGCCACGCCGCCCGAGGCCTTGGGCCAACGCGTATCTGTGCGTGGCAAGTTTTACCAACCGCCGTGGCATCGTGCGGGCGATACCACGCATTGGTCGGGCGAGATGTTTGGTGACTTGCCATTTGTCAATCTGGCCACCTTGCGTCAATGGGTGCCCATGGACAAAGGTTTGTCGTTGCAAGAGGGGCGTGGTGCCGTTCGTTTGTGGGCCGATGTGCAAAAAGGCGAACCTGTCGGTGTGACCGCCGATGTCGCACTGGATGCGGTGGATGTTCGACTGGGCGCCGACTTGTTGCCTTTGGGCTTGCGCCATGTGCATGGGCGCATTGGGGTGCAGTCGCTAGACGGCGAGATAGAACTTAGCAGCCAAGATTTGGTGTTCGACACCCAAGAGGGCGAGCATTGGCCGGGCGGCGTGTTGCGCGTGGGCTGGCGCGGCGATGCGTTTGAGTCTGGCACCTTGAGCGCTGACCGTTTGGATTTGGATGCTTTGGCGCAAATCAGCCAACGCTTGCCGTTGCCCGAAGCCTTGCGTGCCATGCTGTCGCGTATGCAGCCGCAGGGTCAAGTCAACCAGCTCAAAGCGACGTGGCAAAAAAATGAAGATGCTTCGTTGCACTACAGCGCCAAAGGCCAAGTGCGCCAATTGGCCATGCAGCGCGATGCACTGCCTGACAGCCCCTTGGCCAACTTGCCTGGCTTGCAAGGGGCGCAACTTGAATTTGACCTCACACAAAAAAGCGGCAAGGCACGCCTGAGCATTCAAGAAGGAAGCGTCACGTTGCCTGTGGGCTTAGACGAGCCCTACATTGCTTTAGAAGAAGCCTCGGCACAAATCGCGTGGCAGCTCAAAGGCGACGACGTGGCGCTGCAGTTCACCCAAGGTCGTGTGGTGAACGACGACGTGGCCGGTGAGTTCAATGGCGATTGGAAAACAGGTGAAGCCAATGCGCGCTTGCCCGGCGTGTTGGATTTAACAGCCACGCTCAGCCGCGCCAAAGTGGCGCAGGTGCACCGCTACTTGCCCAACACCTTGCCTGCTGGCGTGCGTGCCTATGTGCGCGAAGCCGTGCAAGCCGGTGACGCCAGCCATGTGACGCTGCGCTTGCGTGGCAACTTGCGCGACATGCCGTTTGAGAACCCCAAGCTGGGTGAATTCCGCATTGCAGCGCAAGTCGCACAAGGCAAATTTGCTTATGTGCCCACAGCGCCTGCATGGCCCGCACTGACCCAGATGAATGGGGATTTGGTGTTTGAGCGCAGCGCTTTGCAATTCAAAGGCAGCACACAGTTGGCGGGCGCCGCCGATGTGACGTGGCAAAAAGTCGAGGCACGCATTCCTAATTTGGCGCAGCCGGTGGTGAGCGTCGGTGGCGAAGCGCGCGGACCGATGGCCCAAGTGCTGGCAATGGTCACCAAGAGTGCGCTCAATGATTTGACGGGCACGGTACTAAGCAAGAGTGAGGCAAGTGGCGATGCCGATTTCAAATTGGCGCTGACCTTGCCCATCGACCAGTTGCAAGCTTCAAAAGTTCAAGGCAGCGTGACCTTTGCCGACAACAGTTTGCAAGTGATTCCGGGCACACCCGTGCTTAACCACACACGCGGCACCTTGCAGTTCAGCGAGCAAGGGTTTGAGCTCAAAGGTGTCCAAGCGCAGTTGTTGGGTGGCGAAGCCACGTTAGAGGGCGGCTTGTCCTTTGTGGCCCATGATGACCCATCGCCGTTGCAGTTGAAAATCCACGGCGACCTCACGGCGGACGGCCTGCGACAAGCGCGCGAGCTGGGCTTGGTCTCGCGCCTCGCGCAGCGAGCGACGGGCAAGTCAGCGTATGTGGCGACCTTGGGTTTGCGTCGTGGCCGACCTGAGTTGCTCATCACCAGCGACCTCAAGGGCATGGCGCTGGCGTTGCCCGCCCCATTGAACAAGCCTGCTGCCGTTGTGATGCCTTTGCGCATTGAGTCGCAACTCACCCGCGAGTCGTTGCAACCCAAGGCGCGCGTATTGCAAGACCAAATCAAAGTCACCTTAGACCGCGTGGTATCGGTCATCTACGTGCGTGACCTCAGCGGGCCACGAACGCGGGTGATGCGGGGTGGCATTGCGGTGGGGCAGTCGGTGGTGGATGCGGTACCCATGCGTGACGCCGCGGTCAGCTTGAATTTGCAGTTGCCAGCGTTGGACTTAGATGCTTGGAACCTTGCGTTGACGCAGGTGACAGGCACATCGCCACTCAAACGAAAAGGCAGCACGCCCGCGATTGGCCGCGAGGGCAATGGCGACGAGGCACAAGACTACATGCCCTCTTTCGCCGCGTTGCAAGCCGCGCAAATCAAAGTGTCAGACCGTGTGATTCACAAGGTGCTGGTGGGTGGCACGCGCCAAGGAGAGTTATGGCGCTTGAACATCAGTGCCGACGAACTCAATGGCTCGGCAGAGATTCGCCCGCCCACTGACCGTGTGCCCGCGCAGTTGTTTGTGCGTTTGGCGTATTTGAATATCCCACCTAGCTCAGTGCCAGATGTTGAGCGCTTGTTGACGGACCAACCCAGCAGCATTCCCTCTTTGGACATCGTGGTGAATGACTTGACCTTGCGTGGCAAAAAAATGGGCCGCCTCGAAATTAACGCGGTGAACCGCCCAGGGGTCAGTGCTGTGCGCGAATGGCGACTGAACAAATTCAACTTGACTTTGCCCGAGGCCAACTTCACTGCGACTGGCAGTTGGGCGGCCGATGGTCCGCGCTTACGTCGTACACAGCTGAGCTTTGCTTTGGTGATACAGGACAGCGGTGAATTGCTGACTCGCCTAGGCACGCCCGATGCGATTCGCCATGGCGAAGGCCGGTTGGAAGGGCAAGTCACATGGCAAGGTTCACCCATCACCTTGGACTATGCCAGCATGTCGGGCCAGATGAATTTAGCCATTGAAAAAGGGCAGTTCCTTAAAACCGAACCGGGTGCTGCGCGTTTGTTGGGTGTGCTCAATTTGCAAGCTTTGCCCCGTCGCCTGACCTTGGATTTCAGTGACTTGTTCAGCGATGGTTTTGCGTTCGATTTTGTGCGCGGTGATGTGCGCATTGAGCAAGGCGTGGCGTCCACCAACAACCTGCAAATGAAAGGTGTGGTGGCTGGCGCTTTGATTGAAGGCCGTGCTGATTTGGTCCACGAAACCCAAAAACTCAAAGTGGTGGTGGTGCCTGAAATCAACGCTGGCACGGCATCGCTTTATGTGGCGACCATCAACCCTTTGGTGGGCTTGACCACTTACTTGGCACAAATGATGTTGAGCAAGCCGTTGGTGCGTGCGGGTACCAGTGAGTTTTTTGTGGACGGCACGTGGACCAACCCCCGCGTGACGAAGGTCGATTGATGTTGTTTCCAGCGGGTCTTCAAGTTCGCCGTTGGGTGCTGTGGGGCTTGCTGGTGGTGCTAGTCTTGTCCATGCTCAGCACCTTGGTGTGGCTGGCGGGACGCTACGAGGTGAGTCAAGTACAAAGCCGCATTGAGCGCGATGCCGCCGATGCCGTGAGTGACATTCGCACCGCCCTCACCCGCAACGTGCAAAGCCTGCAAGCCTTGCAATATGCCGACCGCAGCGCCACGCCTTGGGAGCAAGATGCCCATGTCTTGTTGCGCGAGCATCGCGAATGGTTGCGCATAGAACTGCGGGATGCCGACTTGCGCGTGCTCAACAGCATCAACACACCATTTCGCGCGCCTGTGTTCAACCGTTTTGGTCGCGTCGCCAATCAGCCCGAGGTGGTCCAAGCCTGTGGCGTGGCGCGTCGCCAAAGTGGCCCAGGCTATGGCACCAGCACCTATGTGCCCCAAGCCGATGGCCTAGGCATTGAAATCATGGACGTGTGTTTGCCCGTCATCACCGATGGGCAACTAACGGGCTTCACCGTGGCCACGTATTCTTTGAACGAGATTTTGGTGAACATGGTGGGCCCGCAACTCACGCGCAGCCAAGAGGTGTCATTCACCGAGTCAGACGGCACACGCTTGGCCATGCACGGCACCGCCCGTCGCGGCTCGCGTGTGTTCATTGCCAAACAGTTGATTGATTTGCCCGGTCACACCATGGTGCTGCGCATGGACAGTTGGCGCGGTGCGCCTGACTTGTTCCCCAATGTGCTGACGGCTTTGGTCACAGCCATGGCCATTGCGTTGGTGACCGTGCTCATCATGTTGGCGCGCGACATGCGCCGTCGCCAGCGTGTCGAGCTGGACTTGGCCGATGCCTTGGCGTTTCGCAAGGCGATGGAAGATTCTTTGGTTACAGGCCTTCGCGCGCGCGACAACCAAGGTCGCATCACGTATGTGAACCCAGCGTTTTGCGAGATGGTGGGCTTTGAGTCCAAAGACTTGATTGGCAAGGGCATTCCCGCGCCGTATTGGCCACCAGAGATGGTGGATGAATATGGCCAACGTCAAGCCTTGCGTTTGGCGGGCAACGCACCGCCACGCGAAGGCGTGGAGTCGGTTTTCATGCGTAAAAACGGTGAGCGTTTTGCCGTGATGATTTTTGAGGCCCCGCTCATCAACGCGCTGGGCGAGCAAACCGGTTGGATGGGTGCCGTGCTGGACATCAGCGAGCAGCGACGTGTGGAAGAGGTGTCACGTGCCAGCCAAGAACGCTTGCAAGCCACCGCGCGTTTGGCCACCGTGGGTGAGATGGCCTCGCTGTTGAGCCACGAGTTGAATCAGCCTCTCGCCGCCATTTCAAGCTACGCCACCGGCAGCATGAATTTGCTGCAAGACGCCGCCGTTAAGGACCCGCAGTTGGTCGAGACCTTGAGCAGCGCCATTCAACGCATTGGGCAGCAGGCCGAACGCGCTGGCAAGGTGATTAAGAGCGTGCACGACTTTGTGCGTCGCCGCGACCAAGCGCGTGAAGCGGTCACGCCTCGCACATTGTTGGACGACGTGATGCCGTTGGTCAGCTTGCAAGCGCGCAAGTTGGGCGTGCGTGTGGTGGTGAACTGTTCAGATGATTTGCCTGCCGTGTTGTGCGACCGCACGATGGTGGAGCAAGTGTTGTTGAACCTCGCGCGCAACGGCATGCAGGCCATGGCCGACGACACCCCGCACAAAGTGCTGACCTTGGCTGTGCGACCCGCCGCGTCCAACGCCACCAGCCGTTGGCTTGAATTCATGGTGGCAGATTTGGGGCAAGGCATTCCCAGTGGCGTGGCCGAAAAACTTTTCACGCCGTTTTTCACCACCAAACAAGAAGGCATGGGCTTGGGCCTGAGCTTGTGTCGCACCGTGGTGGAGCAGCATGGCGGCTTCTTGAGCCACCAGCCCAATATTCCGCGCGGCACGGTGTTCAGCTTCACCCTGCCACAATCTGGCGCTGAGGCCTGACACATGCAACCCACAGAAGACGCACTGGTATTTATTGTTGACGACGACGCGGGCGTGCGCGAAGCCCTCGCGTGGCTGCTGCGTTCACGCCGCCTGCCCACCCAATCGTTTGAGAGCGCGGATGCATTTGCTGAATTTTTGACGACCGGCAACCCTGCCTGGCAGCCCAAGCAGCCCGGCTGTTTGTTGCTCGATGTGCGCATGCCCGGCATGAGTGGTTTGGCTTTGTTTGAGCAACTCATTGAACGTCAATTGCTCGATGTCCTGCCCGTGATTTTCTTAACAGGCCACGCCGATGTGCCCACCGCCGTGGATTCGGTCAAGCGCGGCGCATTTGATTTTTGTGAAAAACCTTTTTCCGACAACGCGCTGGTCGACCGCATTGAACAAGCCCTGAGCCGCTCAGCACACACCTTGCAAAGTTTGCGCACCAAACAAAACTTGCAACACAACTTGGCCGACTTGACCGAACGTGAACGCGATGTGATGAATTTGGTGGTCGAAGGTTTCCCCAACAAACTGATTGCCGACCAGCTCGACATCAGCGTGCGCACAGTAGAGGTGCACCGCGCCCGTGTGTTTGACAAAATGAATGTGAAGTCAGCCGTGGAGTTGGCCAACTTGCTGCGCGGTGAATGATGCATAGCGTGACGCGATGGGCTCGGGCGCTGGTCGTCACCAGCTTGGTCGCTGTGTTGGTCGGCTGTGGCACGACCCGTCGTGCATCGGTGAGTGACCAAGGCCGCCCCTACCCAGCTGCTCGCACACCTGCCGATGCGCCACGCACCAGCGGCAGTCTGGCCGGCACACCAGGCACACCCAACCCACAACAAAGCTACCGCAGCCGCTGGGTGGCGGTCTCGTGGAACGATGTGCCGGGCTGGCAAAACGATGAAATGCAAGATGCATGGAACGCGTGGCTGCAAAACTGCGAACGCCCTGGACCCTTGTTTGCTCCGCTATGCAAAGACGTGCGTCAGCTCATGCTGGGCAGCGACGATGACCGCCGCCTGTGGATGATGAGCCACTTGCAGCCTTACCGCATCGAGTCACTCGACGGCGCAACGGATGGTTTGCTCACCAGCTATTACGAGCCCCTGTTTGATGCGTCTGCGCAAATGCGCCCCGGCTTTGAAGTGCCTTTGTATGCGCCACCTGATGGCCTGACCGAGGCGCGCCGTGCGGGCCGCCCATGGTTCAGCCGCCAAGACATCGACAACCACCCGTCAGCGCGTGATGCGCTGCGAGGCCGCGAAGTGGCGTGGCTGGCTGACCCCATCGACGCCCTGGTGTTGCACATCCAAGGTTCGGGCCGCGTGCGCATCGCCAACCCAGACGGCACCACGCGTATCGTGCGCTTGGCCTTTGCCGGCTCGAACGAGCAGCCTTACCAAAGCGTGGGCCGTTGGCTGCTAGACCGTGGTTTGATCAAAGATGCCTCATGGCCAGGCATCAAGGCGTGGATTGTCAGCACGCAACAAACCAACCCGCGTTTGGTGCAAGAGATGTTGTGGAGCAACCCGCGTTATGTGTTCTTCCGTGAAGAGGCGCGCAGCGCGGCTGATGCTGACCTTGGGCCTCGTGGTGCGCAAGGCGTGCCGCTCACCTCGGGCCGTTCTATCGCGGTGGACAAAGATTCCATTCCATATGGCACACCGGTTTGGTTGGCCAGCACAGGGCCCAATGGCAACTTGCAGCGCTTGGTGTTCGCGCAAGACACCGGCAGCGCCATCGTGGGAGCAGTGCGGGCTGATTACTTTGCGGGCACAGGGCCAGAGGCGGGTGAGTTTGCAGGCCGCATGAAGCAAGGGTTGCGCTTGTGGGTACTGTGGCCCCGTTAATTTGAATACTAATAGGTCATAAAATAAGCGCTCTCGTAACTTTTAGAGTGCTTAAAAATGAAAAAACTTGCTATTGCAGCGATGGTGCTCAGCCTGACTGGCTGCGCGATTCAGCGATTTGATGTGCGCCCCGACGCGCACAACGCACCCACACACGACAACTCACAAACCTTCTGGGTAGCCGGTATCGGTCAGAGCGAAGACATTGATGCAGCCAAAGTATGTGGCTCTGCAGCCAATGTGCAGCGTGTTGAAACACAAATGACCGCTGGCAACGTGGGCCTGACGATTTTGACTTTGGGCATTTACTCGCCACGTCAAGTTCGTGTTTATTGCACCCGTTAATCGTTAGGACAGCACCATGAAAAAAATCATTCTTCCCTTCCTCTTGGTGGCCACATTGGCTGCCTGCTCAACACAGACCGCCTACATCAACGGCCAAACAGGCAAGTTGGGCAAAGAAGACATGCAAACCTTCTTTGTGAGTGGCTTGGGCCAAACGCAAACCATCGACGCTGCTGCGGTTTGCGGTGGTGCCAACAAGGTGGTCAAGGTTGAGCGCCAAACATCGTTCTTGAACGGTCTTTTGGGTGCCCTCACCACGGGTATCTACACACCTTACGACGCCAAGGTGTACTGCCAAAACTAAGATCGACTTGGTCCTACAAAGCCCTGCCCGAAAGGTCAGGGCTTTTTTCATGTCGCTCAAGTTCCTGCAAGTCCACACTTTGCGCTCTAAACTCAAATCGCAATGCCGCTGATTTAGGAGCACGCCATGAACGCCCCCCTGCCCGAGCATATTCGCCGCGCACTCGATACTGTGACGCTGGATGACAAATACAGCCTCGACGTGGGCCGCGCCTTCATGAGCGGCGTGCAAGCGCTGGTCAAGCTGCCCATGTTGCAGCGCCAACGCGATGCGCTGCAAGGTAAAAACACGGCAGGCTTCATCAGTGGTTATCGCGGCTCGCCGCTGGGCACGTATGACCAATCGCTGTGGAAAGCCAAGCCCTATTTAGAAACGCAAAACATCGTCTTCCAACCGGGTGTGAACGAAGAGCTGGCAGCCACCGCGCTGTGGGGTACGCAGCAACTCGGCTTTGCACCGCCGGGCAGCAACAAGTTTGATGGCGTGTTTGGCATTTGGTACGGCAAGGGCCCGGGTGTGGATCGTTGCTCGGATGTGTTCAAGCACGCCAACATGGCGGGCACCACCCCGTGGGGCGGCGTGTTGGCCGTGGCGGGTGACGACCATGTGGCCAAAAGCTCGACCGCGGTTCATCAAAGCGACCACATCTTCAAGGCTTGCGGCACGCCGGTGTTCTTCCCCAGCAATGTGCAAGAAATTTTGGATTTGGGTTTGCACGCCATCGCCATGAGCCGTTTCAGTGGCGTGTGGTCGGGCATGAAGACGATTCAAGAAATTGTGGAGTCCAGTTCCACTGCGGTGATTGACCCACATCGCGTGAACATCGTCATTCCAGAGTTTGAAATGCCTGCAGGTGGCTTGCACATCCGCTGGCCCGATACCGCACTCGAACAAGAAGCGCGCTTGTTTGACTACAAGTGGTATGCCGCACTCGCTTATGTGCGTGCCAACCGTTTGAACCACAACGTCATTGAAGGTCCTAACGACAGGCTGGGTTTGATTGCCAGCGGCAAAGCCTACAACGACACACGCCAAGCGCTGCTCGACTTGGGGTTGGACGATGCGACTTGTCGCCGCCTTGGCATTCGCTTGCACAAGGTGGCTGTGGTGTGGCCGCTGGATGCACAGCTCACGCGCGAGTTCGCCAAGGGGCTGCAAGAGATTTTGGTGATTGAAGAAAAACGCCAAGTCATTGAGTACCAGCTCAAAGAAGAGCTGTACAACTGGCGCGCCGATGTGCGGCCCAATGTGCTGGGCAAGTTCAACGACATGGGTGATGACGCAGCATCAGACAGCTTTTTCGGTGGTGGCGGCGAATGGTCCATGCCCAACCCAAGCGCCAACACCTTGTTGCGCGCCAATGCCGACCTCAACCCGGCACTCATTGCCAAAGCCATTGCGCAACGTGTGCTCAAGCTTGGCGTGGATGCGGACACCACCGCAGGCATCAACGCGCAGCTGGCCATCATCAGCGCCAAAGAAGCGCAGATGCAAACCGTCACGCTCAAGGCTGACCGCATGCCTTGGTTCTGTTCGGGCTGCCCGCACAACACGTCTACCAAAGTGCCCGAAGGCTCGCGTGCGATGGCGGGCATTGGTTGCCACTTCATGGTGTTGTGGATGGACCGCGACACACATGGCTTCACGCAAATGGGTGGCGAGGGCGTGCCTTGGGTGGGGCAGCAACCGTTTGTGAATGACCCACACATCTTCGCCAACTTGGGCGACGGGACTTACTTTCACAGCGGCATCTTGGCGATTCGCCAAAGCATTGCGGCTGGCGTGAACATCACCTACAAGCTGCTTTACAACGATGCGGTGGCGATGACCGGTGGTCAGCGCGTGGGTGAAAGACCTGAAGGGCATTCGGTTCTTCAAATCGCCCAAAGCATGAAAGCCGAAGGCGCACAACGCATCACCGTGGTGACGGACGAGCCCGAAAAATACGAAGGCGCAGGATTGGTCGCCGGCGTGGCTGTGTTCCACCGCGACGAGTTGGACCGCATCCAACGCGAGATGCGCGATATCAAAGGTTGCACCGTCATCATTTATGACCAAACCTGTGCCACCGAAAAACGCCGCCGTCGCAAACGCGGCACCATGGCTGACCCTGCCACGCGTGTGCTCATCAACGAGCTGGTGTGCGAAGGCTGCGGCGACTGCGGCGTGCAAAGCAACTGCATGAGCGTGGAGCCACTTGAAACCGAGTTTGGTCGCAAGCGCACCATCAACCAAAGCACCTGCAACAAAGACATCAGCTGTGTCAAAGGCTTTTGTCCGAGCTTCGTTACGGTGGAAGGCGGTAGCTTGAAGAAAAAAGCCAAAGGTGTGTCGCGCATCGAACTGCCAGCGCTGGCGCTGCCAGAGCCCACCTTGCCCGATACCACCCAAGCCTGGGGCATGGTGGTGGCGGGTGTGGGCGGTACGGGTGTCATCACCATTGGTCAGCTGTTGGGCATGGCCGCGCACATCGAAGGCAAAGGCATCGTCACGCAAGACGCTGCGGGCTTAGCGCAAAAAGGCGGCAGCACGTGGAGCCATGTGCTCATTGCCAACCACCAAGACGACATTCGAACCACCCGCGTGGGCGTGGCGGCGGCTGACCTGGTGATTGGTTGCGACCCCATCGTGGTGGCGGGCAAAGAAACTTTGCAGCGCATGCGTGCAGGCCGCACCCATGTGGCGCTCAATGCGCACAGCGCACCCACTGCCGCGTTTGTGCGCAATGCCAATTGGCAAAACCCAGGTGACGAATGTGTGGCCACCATCGCGCACGCCGTGGGTGTTGACGGCGTCAGCGCTTTTGATGCCAACCGCGTGGCCACCCAAGTGCTGGGCGACAGCATTTTTGTGAACCCGATGGTGTTGGGCTTTGCGTGGCAAAAGGGTTGGGTGCCGCTGGGGCTGGATGCCTTGATGCGTGCGATGGAACTCAACGACATGGCGGTGGCGCAAAACAAAGCGGCGTTTGAATGGGGCCGTCACTGCGCCGCGCATTGGGACGAGGTGCAAGCCGTGTTGGCACCTGCACAAGTGGTGCAATTCCACAAGCCCGAGGGCGTGGATGCACTCATCGCCAAACGCGCGGATTTCCTCATCAACTACCAAAGCGCAGCGTATGCCAACAGCTATCGTGCGGTGGTTGAACGCGTGCGCACGGCAGAGGCTGCGCTGAACAAAACCACGCTGACTGAGGCCGTGGCACGCAACCTGTTCAAACTCATGGCCTACAAAGATGAGTACGAGGTGGCCCGTTTGCACACCGACAAAACCTTCTTGCAAAAAATAGATGGCATGTTTGAAGGTGGCTACACCCTTAACTACCACTTGGCCCCGCCCTTGATTGCCAAGACGAATGGCAAAGGCGAGTTGCAAAAGCAAAAGTTTGGACCATTTATGTTGACGGGCTTCAAAGTGCTCAAGCATTTCAAGTGGCTCAGAGGCAGCGCGTTGGATGTGTTTGGTTACACCCAAGAGCGTCGCACCGAACGCGCACTCATTCAGCAGTACCGCACCAGCGTCGATGCCATGTTGGGTCAACTCAACGCCGGCAACCACGCCTTGGCGGTGGAGATAGCGAGAGTCCCGGAGCAAATCAAAGGCTTTGGCCACGTCAAAGCGCGCCACTTGGCGGCGGCACGTTTGAAGTGGGATGCCTTGAAAGTGCAGTGGTCCGCCCTGAACTGAGGCACTGAGTCAGCCGCATACAATCCGCGGTTGGTCTGCTGGGGCGTTTTGCACCCCAGCAGCAGTCCCTCAATTTGGAGTTTGACCGTGTTGATTTCTTCTGCTTTTGCCCAAACCGCTCCTGCCGCTGCTGCAGGCAATGACATCATGTCTTCGCTCCAAGGCATGTTGCCTTTGGTGTTGATGTTTGTGGTCTTGTATTTCGTGATGATTCGCCCACAAATGAAGCGTCAAAAAGAACACAAAGCCATGATCGAGGCCATCGCCAAAGGCGACGAAATCGCCACCGCTGGCGGCTTGCTCGGCAAGGTGACCAAGTTGGCTGAAGCCACGGTGACCATCGAAATTGCTGCTGGCGTGGAAGTGCAATTGCAACGCCAAGCTGTGGTGCAAGTGCTGCCTAAAGGTTCACTGTAATTCGTACCCACCATTAAAACGACGAAGCGATCATGAACCGTTACCCCCTTTGGAAGTACGCGATCATCGTGATCGCTTTGTTGGTTGGCAGCATCTACACGCTGCCTAACTTTTTTGGTGAAGCGCCTGCGGTGCAGGTGTCAGCCGCCAAGTCGTCTGTCAAGGTCGACCTGGCTGTGCAAGGGCGTGTGCAAGCAGCCTTGGCCGCTGCCAGCCTCACCCCCGATGTGGTGACCTTGGACAACGGCTCGCTCAAAGTTCGCTTTGACACCACTGACAAACAACTCAAAGCCAAGGACGCGATACAGCTTGCCTTGGTGCCCGACGCCAACGATGCCTCGTATGTTGTGGCCCTCAATTTGTTGGCCCGCTCACCTGCGTGGCTGACCTCACTCAACGCAGCGCCCATGTATTTGGGTTTGGACTTGCGCGGTGGCGTGCACTTCATGTTGCAAGTGGACATGCCTGCGGCGCTGACCAAAAAAGCCGAGTCTTTGGCCGGTGACATTCGCACCGGTTTGCGCGAAAAGAACGTGCGCCACAGCGGTATCAGCCGCAACAACCAAACCATCGAGATTCGTTTCCGCGACATGGAAACCCTCGAAGCCGCGCAACGCGTGATTCAAGACCAGTTCTTGGACTTGCAAACCACCAGCGGTCCCGATGGCGCTGACTTCAAGCTCACCGCGGTCATCAACCCTGTGGCTGCCAAGCGCGTGCAAGAGCAAGCCATCAAACAAAACATCACCACGCTGCACAACCGCATCAACGAGTTGGGCGTGGCCGAGCCTGTGATTCAGCAGCAAGGCACCGACCGCATCGTGGTGCAGCTGCCAGGCGTGCAAGACACCGCCAAAGCCAAAGACATTTTGGGCCGCACCGCCACGCTGGAAATCCGCATGGTGGACGACAGTGCCGAAGCTCGCACGGCAGAGTTTGGCAACGGCCCAGTGCCATTTGGCACAGAGCGTTTCATGGACCGCAACGGCCAAGCCGTGATTGTGAAAAAGCAAGTCATTTTGACGGGCGAAAACTTGACCGACGCGCAACCTGGCTTTGACACACAAAACCAAGAAGCCGCCGTGCACCTGACGCTCGACGCCAAAGGCGCACGCATCTTCAAAGACGTGACGCGTGAGAGCGTGGGCAAGCGCATGGCCATTTTGTTGTTTGAAAAAGGCAAGGGCGAAGTCGTCACCGCGCCTGTGATTCGCAGCGAAATCGGCGGTGGCCGCGTGCAAATTTCTGGCCGCATGAGCACCGTCGAAGCCAACGACACCGCCTTGTTGTTGCGCGCTGGCTCGCTGGCTGCGCCCATGGAAATCATCGAAGAACGCACCATTGGCCCAAGCCTAGGCGCTGAAAACATTGCCAAAGGTTTTGACTCGGTCACTTGGGGCTTTGTGGCCGTGACCGCCTTCATGTGCATCTATTACATGTTGTTTGGCGTGTTCTCCAGCGTGTCGCTGGCGGTGAACTTGTTGCTCTTGGTGGCTGTGCTCTCCATGTTGCAAGCCACGCTCACCTTGCCCGGCATGGCCGCGATGGCCTTGGTGTTGGGTATGGCGATTGACGCCAACGTGCTCATCAACGAACGCGTGCGCGAAGAGTTGCGCAACGGTGCGTCACCTCAGTCCGCCATCCATGCCGGTTACGACCGCGCTTGGGCCACCATCCTTGACTCCAACGTCACCACCCTGATTGCCGGTTTGGCTTTGTTGGCCTTTGGTTCTGGCCCTGTGCGCGGCTTTGCCGTGGTGCATTGCTTGGGCATTTTGACCAGCATGTTCTCGGCGGTGTTCTTCTCGCGTGGCTTGGTCAACGTTTGGTATGGCCGCCAAAAGAAATTGCAAAGCGTGTCTATTGGCACCGTGTGGCGCGCTTAAGCGCAGGCGACAAGAAAGAGATTTGAGTCATGGAATTTTTCAAAATCCGTAAAGACATCCCGTTCATGAAGCATGCGGTGGCATTCAACGCCATCTCGTTCATTACGTTTGTGGCGGCGGTGTTCTTCTTGTTCAGCCGTGGTTTGCACCTGTCGGTTGAGTTCACAGGCGGCACACTGATGGAAGTCAGCTACAGCCAACCTGCTGACCTCAATGCTGTGCGCGACCAAATCGCCAAGCTTGGTTTTTCGGATGTGCAAGTGCAAAACTTTGGCACGGCGCGTGATGTGATGATTCGCATGCCAGCTGCCAAAGGCCAGAGCTCTGCCCAGCAAAGCGAACAAGTGCTGACCGCACTCAATGCAACGGACAGCAATGTGCAGCTGCGACGCACCGAGTTTGTCGGTCCACAAGTGGGCGACGAGTTGGCGGTAGACGGCCTCAAGGCCTTGGCTTTCGTCATCGTGGGCATCATGATTTATTTGGCCATGCGCTTCGAGTGGAAGTTTGCCGTGGCGGCCATCATTGCGAACTTACATGACGTGGTCATCATCTTGGGTTTCTTCGCATTCTTCCAGTGGGAGTTTTCGCTGCCTGTGCTGGCGGCTGTGCTCGCTGTCCTCGGTTACTCCGTGAACGAGTCCGTGGTGATTTTTGACCGTATTCGCGAAAACTTCCGCCGCTATCGCAAGATGGCCACAGTCGAAATCATCGACAACGCTATCACCTCCACCATCAGCCGCACCATCATCACCCACGGCTGCACGCAGCTCATGGTCTTGTCCATGTTGCTGTTCGGCGGTGCCACGCTGCATTACTTTGCGCTGGCGCTGACCATTGGCATTTGCTTTGGCATTTACTCATCGGTGTTCGTGGCAGCGGCCATCGCCATGTGGTTGGGCATTCGCCGCGATGACCTCATCAAGCACCACGCCACCAAGGTGGTGGGCGATTCTGATGACGAAAATTCGGGTGCTGTGGTTTAAGGCCTCACGTTTCAAAGAAAAGCCGGTTGAACCGGCTTTTTTGCGCCTGTTTGGTGCGGTGGTCTGACCACTTTTTGTCGTCCAGGTGACTGATAAAAGGGTTTACCCCTTTGCGGCTGAAGCGTTCGGTGAGTAGCATCCGCGTCCTAGACAGACGGACACTCATTGAGGCTACAGGTTTGACACGCAACGACTTCATCTTAGAAACCAAGCAGCTCACGCGCGAATTCAAAGGCTTCATTGCCGTGGATGGCGTGGACCTGAAAATCAAGCGCGGCTCCATCCACGCTTTGATTGGGCCCAACGGTGCCGGCAAAACCACCGTGTTCAACTTGCTCACCAAGTTTTTGCCTGTGAGCTCGGGCCAGATTTTTTACAACGGTCAAGACATCACACCGCTCAAAGCTGCCGAAGTGGCGCGCATGGGCATGGTGCGTTCGTTCCAAATTTCTGCCGTGTTTCCGCACCTGAGCGTGTTGGAAAACGTACGTGTTGGCTTGCAGCGCAAACTCGGTACGAGCTTTCATTTCTGGAAACCCGAGACCACCCTCAACAGTTTGAACGAGCAAGCCATGCACTTGTTAGAGCAAGTGGACTTGGCCAGCTTCGCGCAAACGCAAACCATTGAACTGCCCTACGGCCGTAAGCGTGCGCTTGAAATTGCCACCACCTTGGCCCTTGACCCCGAGCTGATGCTGTTGGACGAGCCCACCCAAGGCATGGGCCACGAAGACGTGAGCCGCGTGGTGGACCTGATTCGCAAAGTCTCTGCCAACCGAACCGTGCTGATGGTGGAGCACAACATGAATGTGATTTCTGATTTGTCCGACACCATCACGGTGCTCGCGCGCGGTACGGTGTTGGCTGAAGGCCCTTACGCGCAAGTGTCCAAAGACCCGCGTGTGCTTGAGGCCTATGTGGGCACAGCTGAGGAGGTCGCATGAGCAAGCCCCTCTTAAAAGTCAAGAGCCTTGATTCTTGGTACGGCGAATCACACATCTTGCATGGTGTGGATTTCGAAATTCACGAAGGTGAGCTCATCACTTTGCTGGGCCGCAATGGTGCGGGTCGTTCGACCACCATGAAATCCATCTTGGGTTTAACAGGTCGGCGTACGGGTTCGGTGCAAATTGATGGTGTGGAAACCATTGGCATGCAGACCAACCAAATTGCGCGTTTAGGCTTGGGCTACTGCCCAGAAGAGCGCGGAATTTTCTCGACGCTGAGCTGCGAAGAAAACCTCATGCTGCCGCCCAAAATCGGACCAGGCGGCATGTCAGTGGAAGAGATTTACGAAATGTTCCCCAACCTCAAAGAGCGCCGCCACAGTCAAGGCACGCGCTTGTCGGGTGGTGAGCAGCAGATGTTGGCCATGGCGCGTATCCTGCGCTCGGGCGCACGCATTTTGTTGTTGGACGAAATCACCGAAGGCTTGGCGCCGGTGATTGTGCAAACACTGGGCCGCGTGATTCGCCAACTCAAAGCCAAAGGCTTGACCATTATTTTGGTCGAACAAAACTTCCGCTTTGCCGCACCGCTGGCAGACCGGCACTACGTGATGGAGCATGGCCAAATCGTGGCCACGGTCCACAAAGATGAGCTCGATAAAAAAGCACAAATGCTGAACGAGTATCTGGGCGTTTAAGCCCTTTTTCAACAGGAGCAAACTATGAAGCGTACTTTCGTGACCTCAGCCATTGCAGCAGCAACGGCCGTCTTTTTGGCAGGTGTTTCCACCAGCGCCATGGCTCAGGGCAAATTGTCCGGCGACAGCGTGAAGATTGGCGTGTTGACCGACATGTCTGGCGTGTACGCCGACTACGGCGGCCCTGGTGCCGTGGCTGCTGCCAAGATGGCTGTGAAAGACTTTGGCGGCAAGATGTTTGGTAAGCCGATTGAAGTGGTCAATGCTGACCACCAAAACAAGCCCGACGTGGCCAAGAACGTGACCCAACAATGGTTTGACCGCGACGGCGTGGACATGACTGTGGAGAACTTGAACTCTGCTGTGTCCTTGACAGTGCAAGCTTTGGGCAAAGAGAAAAACAAAATCACCATCGTCACAGGCGGTGCCACTGCACGCTTGACCAACGAAGATTGTGCGCCAGGCACAGGTATCCATTACTTGATGGACACTGTTGCCTTGAGCAACGTGGTGGGCAAAGCCATTGTGAAAGACGGCGGCGACAGCTGGTTCTTCTTGACCGCTGACTACGCATTTGGTCACTCCCTCGAAAAAGACACCGGTGATGTGGTGAAGGCCGCAGGCGGCACGGTGAAGGGCGCTGTGCGTCACCCACTGTCTACTGGTGACTTCTCCTCCTTCTTGCTGCAAGCACAAAGCTCAGGCGCCAAAGTGGTGGGCTTGGCCAACGCGGGTGGCGACACGGTGAACAGCATCAAAGCTGCCGCTGAATTTGGTTTGACCAAGAAGCAAAACTTGGCCGCCTTGTTGATGTTGATCACCGACGTGCACGCCATTGGCTTGAACACCGCACAAGGCTTGTACTTGACCGAAGGTTGGTATTGGGACTTGAACCCCGAGACACGCGCTTGGTCACAAAAGTACGAAGCTGAAATGAAGAAGAAGCCCAACTCCAACCACGCTTCTGTCTACTCATCCACCATGCATTACTTGAAGGCTGTTCAAGCTGCTGGCACGGACGACACCGCTGCCGTGATGAAGAAGATGCAAGAGATGCCGATCAACGACATGTTTGCCAAGAACGGCAAGCTGCGTCCTGATGGTCGCATGGTGCACGACATGTATTTGTTCCAAGTCAAGAAGCCTTCCGAGTCGAAAGGCCCATGGGACTACTACAACCTGAAGGGCATCATCAAGGGTGAAGAGGCATTCCAGCCTTTGGCGCAAAGCCGTTGCCCTGCGTTTGCGAAGAAGTAATGAGCTGACACAACGGGCTGCATTGTGCAGCCCGTTTTATTGAACCGGATTTATGACAGAAATTTTTGGCGTACCCATACAAGCGTTAATGGGGCAACTCATGCTGGGTTTGGTGAATGGCTCTTTTTATGCCATTTTGTCGTTGGGGCTGGCAGTCATTTTTGGCATGCTCAACATCGTCAACTTTGCGCACGGTGCGCTTTACATGGTGGGCGCTTTCTTTGCGTGGATGCTGCTGAACTATTCAGGCATCAACTATTGGATGGCTTTGATCATTGCCCCCATTGGCGTGGCATTGATTGGTGTGGTGATTGAGAAAACCATGCTGCGTTGGTTGCACCAACTCGACCACTTGTATGGTCTGCTGCTCACCTTTGGTTTGGCGTTGATTTTGGAAGGCGTCTTCCGCGAGTTTTATGGCTCATCGGGCTTGCCCTATGAGTTGCCCGATGTGTTCCGTGGCGTGTTTGACTTGGGCTTCATGATGCTGCCCAAATACCGCCTGTGGGTCATTGCGGTGTCTATCGTCATGTGCTTCTTCACATGGTTTGTGATTGAGAAAACCAAGCTCGGCGCTTACTTGCGCGCTGGCACCGAAAACCCCAACATGGTCAAAGCCTTTGGCATCAACGTGCCTTTGATGGTGACCTTGACCTACGCGTTTGGCGTGGGCTTGGCGGGCCTCGCCGGGGTGATGGCCGCACCGATTTACCAAGTGAGTCCGTTGATGGGCTCCAACATCATCATCGTGGTGTTTGCGGTGGTGGTGATTGGTGGCATGGGTTCTATCTTGGGCGCCATCGTCACCGGTTTGGGGTTGGGCTTGATTGAAGGTTTGACCAAAGTGTTTTTTGCGGAAGCCTCGTCCACGGTGGTGTTCATCATCATGGCGGTTGTGTTGTTGATCCGGCCAGCAGGCTTGTTCGGGCGGGAGAAGTGATGAGCAAACGTTTGATTTACGGCGGACTCTTGCTCGCCTTGCTGGCAGCGCCCTTTGTGGGCTACCCCATGTTCTTGATGAAGGTGTTGTGCTTTGGCTTGTTCGCCTGCGCCTTTAATTTGTTGATTGGTTTCACGGGCTTGCTCTCGTTTGGCCATGCCATGTTTTTTGGTTTCGCAGCGTATGTGTCGGGCCATGCCGCCAAGGTGTGGGGCTTAACGCCCGAAGTGGCCGTGTTAGCTGGCACGTTGGCTGCTGCTTGCATTGGCTTGTTTACAGGTTGGCTGGCCGTGCGTCGTCAAGGCATTTACTTTGCCATGGTCACCTTGGCTTTGGCGCAAATGATTTACTTCATCTGCGTGCAGTCACCGTTCACGTATGCCGAAGACGGCATTCAAAGCATTCCACGCGGCAAGTTGTTTGGTTTTGTCGACATGAGCAGTGACACGACCATGTACTACATGGTCCTCGCCATCTTTGTGGCGGCCTTTGCTTTGATTTACCGCGTGGTACATTCACCCTTCGGCCAAGTGCTGAAGTCCATCCGCGAAAACGAGCAACGCGCTTTGTCTTTGGGCTACAACGTGGACCACTACAAACTGGTGGCCTTTGTGTTGTCAGCCGCACTAGCCGGTTTGGCCGGTGCCACCAAAGCGATTGCCTTTGGTTTGGCCACGCTCACAGACGTGGGCTGGCAAATGTCGGGTGAAGTGGTGTTGATGACCTTGCTGGGCGGCATGGGTACTTTGATTGGCCCAGCGGTGGGCGCAGCCGTCATCATCACGATGGAGAACTACTTGGCCAGCTTGGGCTCTTGGGTCACCATCATCATGGGCTGCACATTCGTGGTCTGTGTATTGGTGTTCCGCCGCGGCATCGTGGGTGAAATTGAACACCGCTTTGGCGGCAAAGACTAAGTCAAGTTAAACGCTCAGTGTGCGACGCGATCTGCGTCGTCGCACAACTCATCCAGCACCAGTGCATCGGGCTCTAGGCCGATGCTCCAGTAAACCATGAGCACGATGATTTTGAGGTCGTCTAAATGGAGGGGGTTGCCGGGAATGGCCATCGCGCGGTCCAGCACGATTTCGCGCATGTGAGGCGACAGGACATCGGCAGATTCAAGGAAGTTGATGAAGCCCAAGCACGCTGCACCCAAGTGGTCTTGCTCGGCGACCGAGTACACGCGCATGCTGTGGGCTGATTCGGTGTGGTGCTCGCGCTTGGCTTGACTGATGTCAATGAGTTCGGTTTTGTGAGATGCCAAGTTCAGCTCGTCGAGCCACGACAAAGCTTGTTGGATGTCTTCTACGTTAAAACCCACGGCGTTGAGTTTGCGGCCCAGCTGCTCTAGCTCAGGACACGCATCGCCTCGCCAGTAGTTTTCATAGACGAATACGAGCACTTCAAACATGGAACCCAATATACATGTTTTTCGTTTCTACTCTCACGCGAAATATCGGTGTTCACCCCCATGACGGAACACACACCACGCACCACGCACCACGCATCACGCATCATGCCGAGGCTAGTCGTTGAAACAACCCTCCTGGCAATCGACCCACCGCACCGTCGAGCTCTAGGGTGAGGAGCTGCGCTTGCAGTGTGGCGGTGTCTAGCCCGCAGCGGGCTTGCAAGGCGTCTAGGCTCACAGGAACAAAACCCATGTGAACGAGAAGCGTGTGTTCATCGCCAGACGAGCCTGCATCAGCTTCACCTTCTAAAGCATCGGCAAACAAGTTGACTTGTTGTTGCGGTGCCAGCTGCAATTCTTCCAACACGTCTTGTGCGTTTTCCACCAACTTCGCCCCTTGGCGAATCAGCGCATGGCAGCCGTGCGATTGTGTGGCGTGGATGGAGCCCGGAATGGCCAGCACTTCGCGGTTCATATCCAGCGCCATCTTGGCCGTAATGAGTGAGCCGGATTTCAACGCCGCTTCCACCACCAACGTTCCCAAGCCAAGCGCCGCGATGATGCGATTGCGTTTGGGAAAGTGGTGCGCCAGTGGCGCTGTGCCCAAGTGGTATTCGCTCATCAACAAGCCGTGCAGCGCAATTTGGCCTGCCAGTGTTTGGTGTTGTCGTGGGTACACGCGGTCAAGACCTGTGCCCACCACTGCGACGGTGTGCCAATGTTTGCCGTCAGTTGCAGAGCTTGCACCGCCACGCAGTGCACCTTTGTGCGCCGCACCATCGACACCAAGAGCGAGACCCGACACCACACACAAGCCTGCAGCACTCAGTGCTTCACCAAACTGTTCAGCCGTTTGCGCGCCTTGCGGTGTGGGGTTGCGGCTGCCCACAATGGCCACGGCATTGCCTAGCGTGCGCTCGGTTTGGCCCGCTACGTAAATCATCAGTGGTGGGTCTGCCAGTTGCAGCAGTTCTGCGGGGTAGTGCGGGTCACCCAGTGTCCACAGCGCGTGGTTGTGTGTGTCGGGCTGGTACATCAGCCACTGGTGTGTGCGCACGCATTGCACGGCCAACTCGTTGGGTACGGTCAGCAAGGCTTGCGCTTGCTTCGGCGTAGCCACTTGACACAGCGCGGCTTCGGTTTGTTCAAACACCGCTTGCGGACTGCCAAAGCAACCCAGCAGCCGACGTGCAGCATCGTTGCTCACACCATCGGTCATGCTCAGGCGCAGCCAAGCGCGTAATTCGTTTTTGTCCATGTGCCCCTCCCGTTTGGATGTGGGCTACACGCTATTCGCAAACTGGCCGATGAATTCCTACATTTGATTCATAAAAACTCACGGCCAGCTTGCGCTCCCAACGGGCTTAGTGGTTGTGCATCATCGGCATGTCTGGTGCCGCATCAGCGCCGTGGCTCAGCAGCGATGGGTCAAGCATGCCGGCAATCATGGCGATGTGGCCAAACACCAAGAACAAGGCCACGCAGATGGCGTGTACTTTGCGTTTGTCTTCGGCTGACGCGCCTGCGTTGACCATGCCCAGCTCTAGCAGCGCGATGTAGATGAGTGGCAAGCCGCCAATCAAATAGCAACCCACGGCAATCACATCAATGAGGGTGCGCCATTCGCCCGCTTGGGTGATGGGCAGCACGGCCGTGTTCATCAAGTAGGCGATGACGCCCACAAAATAAATGCCTACCGTGATGCCCGCTGCGCGGTTCAAGCTATGCACCCAACCCGTGAAATTACGGGTGAAGAGCAAGTACAACTCGGTGATGGTCAGCGTCTCGGCCAGCACCACGGGGATGGCCATAAAAATCAACAGGTTCCACGGTTGGTTCACCGAGAGCAGTTCCATGTAATGCGTCATGTTCATAAATTTCTCCAAACAAAGTTCAACAGCCCTGAAAAGGGCGCGGGTGTTTTAGCTTTGAAGAGACAGCCTAGGTGGCTTGAACTGCTTGTTGGGGTGGTCTTGCAACACCAGCGTGTGAAGCACGGGGTTGAACAACTCTGTGCCGTACGCCGCTGCCAACACCTCGGTGTGCGTGGCTGCGGTGATGCCTAAGCAACACAGATGGCCGCTAAGTTTGCACGACTTGGCAGTCGAAGCCGAGGGCTCTTCGCTACAGGCATGGTGTTCCAGTGCAGCAACGGCTTCTATGGCGGGTGCCTGCAAAGTCTCGACAGGCATCGCCACAGCATGAAACATGCTGCTGAATAAGCTGATGCAAATGAGGAGACAAAACTTGCGCATCAGCTCATTCTAGGCCTGCCTTTTACAATACAGACATGCCCAAGTTAGACATCCTCCGATTCCCCGACCCCAAGCTCCACACAGTCGCCAAGCCCGTCAAAGAAATTGACGCGCGCATCAAGACCCTGATTGCCGACATGCTGGAAACCATGTACGACGCCAATGGCATCGGCCTAGCCGCAAGCCAAGTGGATGTGCACGAACGTTTGGTGGTGATTGATACCTCTGAAGAGCGCGACGAGCCCATGGTGCTCATCAACCCCGAAATCACCTGGATGGGCGACGAGCGCGTCAAAGGCGACGAGGGCTGCTTGTCTGTGCCCGGTATTTACGACGGCGTGGAACGCGCCACGCATGTGAAGGTGAAAGCCCTCGACGAGCACGGCAAAGAACGCACCATCGAAGCCGAAGGTTTGTTGGCCGTGTGCATTCAGCACGAACTGGACCACTTGATGGGCAAGGTGTTTGTGGAATACCTCTCGCCCTTGAAGCGCAACCGCATCAAAACCAAAATGCTCAAAGCTTTGCGCGATGACGAATAAATGCGTCTTCCAATATGAGTGATTCGCTTCGCGTCATCTTTGCCGGCACGCCCGAATTTGCGGCTGAGGCCTTGGCTAAAATTTTGGCTGCGGGCCACACTGTGCCCTTGGTGCTGACCCAGCCCGACCGTCCCGCTGGTCGCGGCATGAAGCTGCAAGCCTCGGCAGTGAAGCAGCTGGCCGTGCAACACAACATCCCCGTGGCTCAACCGTTGAGCCTGCGCCTCGATGGTAAATACCCAGACGATGCAGCCGCTGCAAAAGTCGCCATTGCCGAGGCAAAGGCCGATGTGATGGTGGTGGCCGCCTATGGCCTCATCTTGCCGCAGTGGACGCTGGACGCGCCGCGCTTGGGCTGCCTGAACATTCATGCATCGCTCTTGCCACGCTGGCGCGGTGCTGCGCCGATTCACCGTGCCATTGAAGCGGGTGACGCGCAAACCGGCGTGGTCATCATGCAAATGGACGCAGGCCTCGACACCGGCGATATGCTGCTGACCGATGTGTTCGACATTGCCGCAGAAGACACCACCGCCAGCCTGCACGACCGCTTGGCCGACATGGGCGGCACACTGGTGGTACGTGCGTTGGCCAATGCACAAGCGGGCAAGCTGCAACCCGTCAAGCAGCCCGAGGCTGGTATCACCTACGCCCACAAAATTGAAAAAGCCGAAGCTGCTGTCGATTGGCTGCAATCGGCCGAAGCCATCGGCCGACGTGTGCGTGCGTTCAACCCATTCCCCGCCGCATCGGCGCAGCTGGGTGCAGACGTCATCAAGCTGTGGCGTGCCACGGTAGAAAACACCGCACATCAAAAGCCAGCAGGCACCGTGCTCAGCGCCGACGAGCACGGCGTGCGCGTGGCCTGTGGCCAAGGCGTGTTGTGCGTGACCGAGCTGCAACGCGCAGGCGGCAAGCGCTTGAACGCGGCTGACTTTTTGCGCGGCTTCCCGCTCGCCGTTGGCCAATGTTTTGAGCCACACGCAACACACAAAGTTAGCTGATGTTTTGGCAACGCAAGCTTTACCAACACCCTGAGTTCAAACTCGGCATGCGTGACTTGGCCCCACAAGCCTTTGGGCAAATTGCGTGGGCGCTCATGACGGGCGTCGCTTTGGTCAAGTCGGGTATGAGTGTGTTTGAGGCCGTGTTCATGACGCTGGTCGTCTACGCAGGTAGCTCGCAATTGGCGGCTACACCACTCATCGTGGCAGGTGCGCCTGCTTGGGTGGTGTTGGCCGCGGGCTTTTGCGTGAACTTGCGCTTTGTGGTGTTCAGCTTGCACATGCGCGGCTACCTCATGTACCTCCCGCGCTTGCCGCGTATCGTGGTGGGCTACTTCACCACGGACCCTGTCTATGTGTTGTTCACCCGCCGCTTTGCCCACCCTGCGCACTCCGACGAACACCGCCTCACGCAAGAAGCTTACTTGGCTGGTTTGAGTTTTGCCAACTGGACCAGTTGGATTTCGTGCAGTTTGCTGGGCATTGCTTTGGCCAATGCCATTCCTACCTCGTGGGGCTTAGGCTTTGCGGGCATCTTGTGTTTGATGGGCATTCAATGCTCATTGGCGAGCTCGCGTTTGCGTGTGTTGTCTGCCATCGTCGCGGGCATCGCGGCGGTGTTCGCCTACGCCTTGCCTTTGAAACTCAACATCGTGTTGGCCATTCTCATGGCGGTGTTCGCATGCTTGATGGCAGAGCAGTTCAAGGCCGCGAAAGAGAGGCTTGCATGAGCAGCACAGACTTGAACGTGACCGACGCATGGACCCTGTGGGTCATCGTGGGCCTGGCCATCATCACAGCGGTCACGCGCAGCTTTTTCTTTTTAAGTAACACCGAATGGCACTTGCCCCACTGGGCGCAGCGCGGTCTGCAATACGCGCCCATCGCCGCGCTGTCAGCGGTGGTTGTGCCCGAGATTGTGATGAGCCAAGGCCAGCTCATTGCTACTTGGCAAGACGCCCGTATCTTTGCAGCAGCGGTGGGTGTGGCGGTGTACTTTGCTAAGCGTGATGTACTGCTGACCATCATGTTGGGTATGGCCGTTTACTTGCCCTTGCACCTAGGCCTTGGCTGGTAAGCCACGCAGCCTGCGCGGCTTAGCTTGCGCATCAATTAGCCGCGCACAAACAAGGTGACGAGTTCGTCAGGCCCCACTTGGCGGCTCCAGTGACCGTGCACCTTGGCATCAAACGTAGCGCCTGCGGGCAACACATCGGCTGAGTAAAAGTGTTCGCCTGGGCCAAAGACGCGCGACGTGCCGTCTTGCAAAAAGATTTCCATCTGACCTTCCAACACAAACAACCATTGCGGGTTGTCGGTGCAATGAAAGTCGCTGCGAAACCCTACAGGGCTGCGGCGTAGCTGCATGCCGCCACTGGACATGAGGGGCGACAAACGCGCTTGTGGTTTGCCTTCGGTTAGCGCTACCGTTTCCTCTCGGAAACGCGCGAAGCCGTCGGAGTCGGTGAAGAGGATGACTTTGTTGAATGTGCTCATAGCCTTACTTTACCAATCCGCTTGATTGCTTTTGCAGCTCTTGTATGAGTCGCAGCCCTTAGTCGTTATTGCGCACTTTGCAGTTCTTCTGTTCGCGTGATTGGATAACCATTGGCTGGCAGTGTTCCGCTGTACGAATAGCTTGTTTCAGATTTGATGGTCATCAAATCATTGGTTCTTTTATATGTGTCAGTCTTGATGGCTCGTGTGGTTCCTAGGAAGTCGGTATGAGTAGTTGTTGACGTGAAATGAAGCGCAGTAAACGTTCCTGCGGGAACAGTGATGGTTTCAACACCTACGACTTTGCCAGTTTGAACATACAGGACAGGAGATGAAGTTCCACATGTTTCCGACCACGTAACCGACCACTCGCTGTCGATTTGGATGGGGTATGTTGGACCTCCTCCATTTGGGCTGAATGCACAGTTGATATTGCTTGCGGTGTATGTGATTGACTTTGTTTGACCGAAGGTGTTGGTGGCGATGTCGGCAGGTCGGACAGAATAATTGGTGCCATTCACGATATAGGTGTTACTCGCTGGGTCGTCTTCGTGATAAGTGAAAGAGCCGTCCGCATTCACTGAAGTGACAACCAAACGTAAACCGTTTTGCATCGAGATAGTGTTGTTGGAGTTATCTACGATGGTGACGTTGCTAATTCGTTGAGCGCCAATAACGGGTGTGCTTAGACTGTAGTTGGTCGCTTGGGTAGAGCCCCCTCCTCCTCCACAACCGCAAACTAAAAAAGCGATGCAAAACGGGATAGCTCTTTTCATTTAAAAATTCCAATAAAAACCAAATTGTAGTAATTAAATATTAAAAATGATTTCAGATCTCCTCGTTTGAACAAGTAAAAATGCAAAGCGTCATACAGTGACTAAACAGCAAAGAATGAATTTTTATGGAGCAAGCAATGAGCAAAGTAGCAATCGTCACAGGCGCCAGTTCAGGCATTGGCAAAGCATGCGCATTGGCGTTGTTGGCCGAAGGTTGGAAGGTGGTGTTGGTGGGGCGTCGTGCGGATGCGCTGCAAGCTACCGTGCAAGCGGCGGGCGCGAATGCTGGCAATGCTTTGGCTGTGCCTTGTGATGTGAGCAATGAGAACGAGGTGGCCAAACTGTTTGAGCAGGTGCGCGTGAACTATGGCCGCTTGGATTTGCTGTTCAACAACGCCGGCATCTTTTTGCCCGCCACCATGCCCGGTGATTTGACGGGTGAAGACTGGCGCCGTTCGGTGGATGTGAATTTCAATGGCGCGTT